>CAIMFA010000501.1 GCA_903840185.1 uncultured Lentisphaeria bacterium
CTGGCCGACATGGACACCCCGGTATCAGTATTAAACCGTTTTGCCGATAACAAACACGTTTTCCTGCTCGAGAGCGTTGAGGGCGGCGAACGCTGGGGCCGGTATTCGTTTCTCGGGGTGAACCCTTTTGCGCTGTTCAAAGTGCAGGACGGGAAAGCCATACTCCGCAGGAACGGGCAGGACGAAGTTCTGGAAACGCCGGAGGGCCCGCTGATGGCTTTGCGCAAAGTCATTGCGCAGTACAAACCGGTGGAAATGCCGGGGCTGCCGCGCTTCTTCGCCGGGGCCATCGGCTATATCGGGCATCATACGGTCAACGAGTTTGAGCGGCTCCCCGCCCCGAAAAAAGCATTGAAGCAGCCGACCGCGCATTTCATTCTGACCGACCAGGTAATTATTTTCGACAACGTCCGGCACACCATCAAAATCGTGGCCTGCGCCAGGATGGACGAACATCCTGACCCGAAAGAAGCCTACGACACCGCCTGCGCCAGAATCGCCGAGATTGAAAAAGTGCTGCGCTCTCCGGCGCCGGTGCTGACTACGGCGGAACCGGCCGTTTTTGATGAAAACTCAATGAGTTCGAATATGGCTAAAGAAGAGTATTGCGACATGGTGCGGAAAGCCAAAAAATATATTGAAGACGGCGATATCATCCAGGTCGTGCTCTCACAGCGTTTCTCGACCAGACTTACGGTGAAACCGATCCAGTTATACCGCGCGCTGCGCCTGATCAACCCCTCCCCCTACACGTTCTTCCTGAAATTCGACCATAATCAGATACTGGTCGGGTCGTCGCCGGAAGTCATGGTGCGGCTGAACAACCGCACCGCCGAACTCCGTCCGATCGCCGGAACGCGTCCGCGCGGCAAAAATGAACAGCAGGACCACGAACTGGCGGACGAACTGCTGAAAGACGTCAAGGAGCGCGCTGAACACCTGATGCTGGTGGATCTCGGCAGAAACGACCTTGGCCGAGTCGCCACGCCGGCCAGCGTCCAGGTCAGGGATTTCATGACCGTGGAGCGTTACTCTCATGTCATGCATCTGGTCTCAAATATCGAAGCTCAGCTGCGTGATGATAAAGACGCGTTCGACCTGATCAAAGCCACGTTCCCGGCCGGCACGCTCAGCGGCGCGCCGAAAATCCGGGCGCTGGAGATCATTCATGAACTGGAACCGGATTCCAGGGAAATTTACGGCGGGGCGGTAGGTTATTTCGGCTTTAACGGCAACATGGATACCTGTATAACCATCCGCACGCTGGAAATTGACGGCGACAAGGTTTCAGTGCAGGCCGGAGCCGGAATCGTCTATGATTCCGATCCGGAAACCGAATATATGGAAACCCGGCATAAAGCCCGCGGCATGTTCAAGGCAATCGCACTGGCCGCCGCCAACCTGGAAATGTGAAAAGGAAGGAAATAAAAAATGATATTAATGATAGATAATTACGATTCGTTCACCTACAACCTGGTACAGTATTTCTATATGCTTGAACAGGATGTGGCGGTCAAAAGAAATGATGAAATAACTGTTGATGAAGCGATTGCCATGAATCCGGAATTCATTGTGATTTCCCCCGGCCCGGGCCGCCCGGCCGACGCCGGCATCATCATTCCGCTAATAAAAGCCTGTACCGGAAAAATTCCGCTGCTCGGCATCTGCCTTGGGCATCAGGCCATCGGCGAAGCTTTCGGCGGCAATATCATCCATGCCAAAGCCATCATGCACGGCAAGGTTTCGGAAATAGTTCACGACGGCAAAGGCCTCTATAAAGGGCTTTCTTCGCCGCTGAAAGCCGTGCGGTATCATTCGCTGGCAATCGACGAGGCAACCATTCCGGCATGCCTGGAAATCACCGCCAGAACCCAGGACAATGAAATCATGGGCGTCAGACACAGAGAACATCTGATCGAAGGTATTCAGTATCATCCGGAATCAATCCTGACTCCGACCGGCAAACGGCAGCTGGCGAATTTCATTGAAGAAGTAAAAAATCAGAAGTCAGGAGTCAGAAGTCAGGAGTCAGAATA
>CAIMFA010000502.1 GCA_903840185.1 uncultured Lentisphaeria bacterium
CTCGGCGGCGGTATCGCCGGAACCAAGGCCTGCAAGATCGCCGTCGGCATGGGCGCTGATGTGACCATTATGGACATCTCCGCCAAACGGCTTTCCGAACTGGAGAACATTTTTGACAATTCAGTGAAAACGCTTTACTCCAACTCCTATAATATTGATGAAATGATCCGCGAAGCCGACCTGGTGATCGGCGCGGTGCTGATTCCCGGCGCAACCGCCCCGAAACTGGTCAAGCGCGAAGATTTGAAAAAGATGAAGCACGGCGCGGTGATGGTGGATATCGCCATTGACCAGGGCGGGTGTTTTGAAACCTCCCGGCCGACTTATCACTCCGATCCGATTTTTATTATTGACGGCATCGTCCATTATTGCGTGGCCAACATGCCGGGTGCGGTCGGGCTCAGTTCCACCAGCGCCCTGACCAGCGTCACCAACCGTTACGGCCTGATTATTGCCAATGAAGGCATTGAAAAAGCCCTGAAACATCAGCCGATCCGTTCCGGTTTGAACTGCATGTTGGGAAAATTAACCAATCAGGCGGTTGCGGAAGCGCACGGCATGAGCTATTGTAACCTGTAACGCAGTTGAACTTGATTTTGTTCCGCAGTTTAATTATGCCGTGAAAACGCATTTTTCAACAGCGATATTATGTTGTACAGGAATTCAGCAGCCGGAATCAGGAATGAAATTTGAATTGAATCCCGGATTTATTCTGACTCCTGACTCCTGACTCCTGACTCCTGACTCCTGAATTCTAATATTCGGTACAGGTTTATGGTATGATGGATGAAATAGATAAAAAAATCGTGCAGATGCTGAACGCCGACGGGCGGATTAACAGTATTGAAATGGCCAGGAAACTGGACATTTCCGAAGGCACTGTCAGGAACCGCATCAAGAAAATGATTGATGCGGACATCCTGAAAGTGACCGGACTGATTAATCCTGACCGGATGCCGGATAAACAACTGTTTCTGCTGGGGGTGAAAGTCGCCTCCAGCAAAGACCTGACCAAGATCGCCGAAGTGATTGCAACCCTCAAAGGTGTTCTTTCCGTATACATTACCACCGGCCGTTATGACCTGATTGTCGAAGTATGGCTGCCAGTCAAACACGGTCTGATCGACTTCATCAGCGGCCCCATGGCCGCAATCGACGGCATAGTAGCCACCGAAAGTTTCCTGGCCATGAAATCCATTAAAAAATGGATCCCCGAAAGCGAATAATTCTTAGACCGCCGGAAGTCAGTGTAGAGGCGCGTAATTATCCACAGATTGCTTAGTACTGCATAGCCCCAAAAAGACACCTTAACCACGAAAAGCACGAAAAAGCACGAAAAAAGACCAATACAGTTTTATCCCGCGACTGCGGGAAGGACGCAGAGGACACGGAGGAAAGACAAATACATTCTCACCATGAAGTGCATGAAGATGCATGAAGTTTAACCCCGGGAGCGCCGGTCGCCTGACCGGCTTTATTTAAAATAGTACAGCAAGCATCTTGCTTGCGATTCTTCTCAAGCTGGAAGCTTGGGGTACTCTAAGTTCCGGCAGAGCGACATCTGCAAATAAAAATATTAGCGAAAATGGAATAATTGCTTGAAAGTGGCTGTATCTATTGATATTCTATAAAAGAACTGGAGGATTTTTTTCAATTAACACAAGGAATGGATATTTATATAGTAAAAATGTAATTTAAAATTTTAGCGTAGTTTTCTACGAAAGTCTCATCCCTAAAACGACCAATTTTAAACTCAAGAGACCGTAGGAGGATACGCCCACGCTTGGGCGTATTCCTTACATTCTTGAGTGGGCATTTGGTCGTGCCTGGGATGGATGTTTGGGATGCGTCCTTTTTTATTGTCCCAATACCATGTCGAAAATCTCACTATTTTTTTTAACTTATCAAGTTTTTGAAGAATAAAACTCAACATGCATTCGGCATGATTGAACAATAAAAAGGAGAATGTGATATGATTATCAGAAATTCAGAAGAATTAAAAAAAGCAATTGAC
>CAIMFA010000503.1 GCA_903840185.1 uncultured Lentisphaeria bacterium
CGAAGGCGTGAATTTTGTTCTGAAGGGCGGCACCGCGTTACTGCGCCAGATCTATTTCAACCGCAGCGAACCCCTGTCCAGATTGCTCTGCCAGGCGCTTCATTCCTCAAAATAACCGCGCCATCAACTGGAAAATCCCGTCCCGCCTGGCAGGATCCCGCAAGGCGGGAATATCCAATATCCAAGTTGAATGCATTAGAAAAATAAAAATCCGCGATGAAGTTTTCACCGCGGATTTTTATATTAACTGGCCGGAGATTATGATTTCTTCTTTTTGCTGAAGATCGAGTCCCAGTTTTCCCGGTACTTCTTCTCATCTCCGGGCCTTCTTTTACTGCCTTTGCCAGCCATTTATCAGCCCTCTCAATTAAAATTGATTTTAGCCTTTGTTTTTAAAAAACGGACTTTAATATAGCACCTTTTCGAAAAAAAGAAATATACAATTCAAGAATACAACGGTATGAAATGAGAAAACTTAAGCCATAGCCTGAATATTATTATTACATTCTATCAAGTTGAAAGTTTATTCACATTCATCAGGTAAAGAAAAACCGCGTAAGATGGAAAAATACCGGAGCAGCAAAGCAAATTGAGTCAATTCTATCCATTACGCCCCCATGGCCGGCGATCAGTTTCCCGTAGTCTTTTACTCCGCGATCGCGCTTTATCGCCGACATGGTCAATCCTCCGGCAAATCCAAGCAGGGTAATTGCCAGAGCCATGCCAGCAGCCTGCCATGGAGAAAATGGCGTAGCCCACCACAAACCAGCGCCCAGCAGAGTTGCAGTCAGAATACCTCCGATAAAGCCTTCCCAGGTCTTGTTCGGGCTGACATTGGGAGCAATCTTGTGCTTCCCAAGGGTTTTGCCAAATACATACTGAAACACATCACTCAGCTGCGTAACAGTGACAAGAAAAAAGAGAAGGTTGGCGCCTTGATTTTTAAATCCTGGAATATTCAAAGTCAACACCATGGGTGCATGGCTGACACAGTAAACACATATCATCAGCCCCCACTGGATTTTCGCGGTCCGTTCAAGGAAGCGTTCGCAGTCGCCGGCGAGAGCATTCCGGATGGGTACAAACAGGAAAGCATATACAGGAATCATAATGCAGAATAGACCGTACCAGTTAATATAGACCAGATAATACTGAATAGGCGTGATCACAAAGAACACCCAGAAGAGGGTGCGATGATCGCCGCGGTGGGTCGGAGTGAGCGTGATAAACTCTCTGAATGCCCAGAATGATGTAAACGCGAACAGAAGCACTGAGCCGCCTTTCCCAATTATCATAGCAGCAGAGAACACCGCCACCATCACCCACCATGAACGTATTCGCGAATTCAAGTTATCAATGGTCTTTCGACTCCCTTCCGAAGTTGAAACGCGGCTCAATATGAAACCTGTGATCGACGAGATCACCAGAATGGCGATAATGCCGCCTAGAAGCCACAATGTAGTATTGGAGATATTGAACTGTTGATTCATGCCTGCCTCAAATCGTTAACGGATTTTCTTGCTCTCAGGAGGAACTCCTCCTTTGATTCATTTTTAGCGACGTTTATGGGAGCACCAAAGGAAATGCAGGTCAAAAGAGGAACTGGCAGAAATTCTCCGCGAGGAAGTATCCGGTTCATGTTGTCGATATACACCGGAATAAATTCAATATCTGGCCGTTTTTTCATAATATGGTAAAGACCGCTTTTGAATTCGCCTGGCTCCCCGCCGTCGTTTCGATGCCCTTCCGGGAAAATGATTATGGAAGATTTTGCATCAAGCGCGTTCAGTATTTGTGTCAGCGGATTATTTTTGGCGCTGACATGTTCACGCGTAATCAGAATGGCGTTGAACACCCGCATCGCCAGATATTTTCGAATCGGGCCGGCCATCCAGTAATCAGCCGCCGCCACGGGTCTCACGACCTTCCGCACCGAAGGAGGCAGCGCGGACCATAAAACAACTCCGTCAAGATGACTTGTGTGGTTAGCGAAATATACCCTTTGCCTCTGTACAGGATCACAACCCGCCCACCGAACGCTGGCTCCTGTGATAAATTTTGTCAGCCATATAATTACTGCCGCTGTCATTGCAACCTCATTTCAGCGGCAATCTTCCGCAATCGTCTTACAACGGTCCATATGCATCCTAGAATAATTACGGCTAGTGCTGCCGACATAACCCATCGCGTACCCAGCAGGAAATCTTCAATACTTCCCAGCACGCAGGCGATTGTCATTACAGCCATTCTTTGCTGTTTAGCCATAGGACCGCAAAACGCTTGCGATACCCCGACTGTACCGCCAAGAGCACGGACATAGGCGGTCAGAACAGCAAGCAGTGCGGCTGCCCAGCCAAGCGTGGAACCGTACAGTCCGGCAGCATAACCGGCTCCGAGCAAAACGAAGATATCAGATAGACGGTCAGGAAACTCATTGAATAATTCACCTGTTCTGGTGCGAAACCCCCCTTCAACTGCCACCATTCCGTCAAAGAGATTACATAATAATCTGAATTGTATTCCGATGACAGCCAGCAGATAAAGAAGCGCCCGGATCCAGCAGGCATCTACATGGACGGTTAATAATAAGGCCGTACCAGCGATGGCAGCGAAAACTACACTAAGAACAGAGATGCGGTTGGGGCTTAGACCTGAGTTCGTCAACCAGCGGGCAATTGCCGCTGCCCATTTTGTGTTACGAGCTTTGATCGGCCGTCTGTTAACTTTGTCTGTGTTTATAGAAGGTGACTGACCTTCTGATTCGGAACCCATTTCACGCCTCTCCTCTCCGTAATCTATTAAATATCTTCCTGTTCAATGTTCAAATATGGCTGAACATTACGATCATTTTAATAAAAATTCAAGGGGAAAATAGTTTTTTACTCGTCTTTTTGATACAAGCATAAACTAAGCGTTGATTCCGTTTACTGCATTGAATTTTATTATATATCCGGAGCTAATATAGTTTATTTAAATGCTATCGGAATGTAATTTTTGGCCTTTTTTAATAGACAATCTTATTTAACCGGCAGTTAAGAGAAAAAGCAGGGGCGCATTTCACGCCCCTGAATGTAACGTTATGAGGAAGATTAATCTTCAAGGATGAAAGTGCCGTTGATCACGGTTGACACTTTTACTTTGTCGGGTTCGATGGCGGTATATTTTAAATTGACATTCGGGGAGTTGTTAGGATAATAAACTGGCTGCATCGGCATTCCGGAAATTGAAATCGACGTCATTTTTCCCAGTTTTTTGCCTGCGATTGCGGCGAGTTCACCGGCATTTTTCTTCATGTCGGCCAATGCCAGGTCCTTAATTTCTTTTTCAATTTTGGCAGAGTCTTTCAGTCCGTAAATAACGGCGCTGTTGACCTGTCCGCCATAATAGACCTGCGGGTCTGCCGTCAGGGTTGCTCCGTTGCGGATCGCGGCGTCAATTATTTCCGATGCGAGCCTGCCGTCCGCGGGGATGGTGATGGTGAGCTGCTTGCGGATTTCCGGCTGCGGCTTGGTTTGATTGTCCGGATTATAATTATTTGAACGTTTCTGACCGATGCTGATAACTTTCTGCTCAATTTCTAAATCTTTATATTTCTCTTTCAGCGCATTTTCCAGTTTGGCATATTTTTCCAGAAACGTTTTTTCCGCATCCACCATCAGTATGCCATCGGCGCTGAGGTAAATAATTACTCTGGCGGTATCGGCTTTTACTTCTTTTTCCGCTTTTCCTGACGCGGAAATTTTGAAGGCTTCACTTTCAGCGGCGGAAAGCATCATCCCGGAACAGAATAACGCGGCCAGCAATAATGATACGGCGTACTTTTTCAACATGACTCTTCTCCTTGTTTTTTTTGCCTATACGATTGAATTCACGCGTGTTGTGAATATGATAAATTACTTTGAATAATACAATTTTCAAGAAATTCTCCCGGAAGGAAATAAAAAATATTGCGTATGCCGGGTAATTACTTGCAGC
>CAIMFA010000504.1 GCA_903840185.1 uncultured Lentisphaeria bacterium
GGGCTTCCCCATTTTGGACACCGCCTACCCTCATTTTGGACACTTACCCATCAGCCCCATAAGCCCCATCAGCCCCATCAGCCCCATTCCGGTTTCCCGGAAGCCGGCCTATGGACATTATGGATATTATGGACATTATGGACGACATGGACATTGGTCGGATAGCTGTCTGCCACCGGTTTTCCGCTTTCAACTTTCCACTCCCGCAGTTGCGGGTGTCCCCATACTGGACACTTGCCCATAAGTCTCATAACTTTCAACTTTCAACTTTCAACTTTCAATTTTCAATTTTCAATTGCGTTTCTCTATATATTGTATTTTCGTCAACAAATATGGCTTTAAAGCGTTTGTGCAAAGTTATTTACAACTTTAAATTGTATTTTTAAAGCCACGGAGCATGTGAAAAGTCGGACGCTGCTGCAATTTGCGTCAGTTGACACATGGCTATTATGAGGTAAATTAGAAGTATTGAAGCGGTTAAAAAACAGAAAAAAATCAGTCAATCAGGAGTCTTTTTATGAAAAATGCATGGGTTGTTCTCAGACGAAAACTGGCAGTGGCGGGCGGATTAATTGCATGTTTTGCCGGCACCGCAATGAGCGAAAGCATCGGCAATGGCGATAATTCCACTGCGTCAGCAGACTTTAAGCAGGTAAACAGCGGGGTCAAATATCAATTGATCGGCAAGTACAGCGTTGAGCGTTTGAACAAGATACTTACCAGCGAACTCGCGGAGTTCTCCAGTTTTCCCATGACCTATCCGGCCGCTAAAAATCCGGTCACTCTTTACAAAGTCATCTACAACACCGTGATCCCGGAAGACAATAACCGCCCGGTCCAGGTCTCCGGCTTGATCGCTGTTCCGGAAGTGGACTCGACGACGCTCCCGGTCGTCTCTTATCAGCACGGAACCGTTTTTTCTCGCTTTGAAGTGCCGTCAAACATTGAGAAATCAATGGAGACCAGGATGATCATCGCGCGGTTTGCCGGTCAGGGTTACATCGTGATCGCGGCGGATTATATCGGCAAAGGCGTCTCCAGAGAACCTGACAGCTGGCTGGTAAAAGAGAGTACCGCGCAAGCCTGTCTGGACATGCTGCTTGCATCAAGGGCGATCTGCTCCGACTTGAAAATCACGCCCGCTGAATTGTTTCTCAGCGGCTGGTCCCAGGGATCATTCAGCACATCGGCATTTTTGAACCGGCTGGAAAAAATCTGTATTCCGGTCAAGGCGGCGGCATTTGCCAGCGCACCGAATGATATTTACCTGTGCGTTAGTCGCTGGATTCATGTCTCTTCCAAACTGGACGTCAACTGGCTGGTGGCAACCGCCGCCATGCTCGTGAATGCCTACGAAAATTACTACAAACTGACCGGACTTACTGCCGCGGCAGTAAAACCGGAATATTTGCAGACGGTCCGTGAGTTTTGCGGTAACCGGATGACCTGGGAAGAGGCGGAAAAGAAATTGCCGGCCAAGGTCAAGGATTTGTTTCAGGAAGAATTCATCAACCAGGGCTCGCTGGTGTCGAACCGCTTCTTTCAGCAATTGCAGTTGAATTCCAGCTACAACTGGCGTTTCAGTACTCCGACATATTTTTATTACGGCACGATTGATGAAGTAGTCACCCCGTATATGGTGCAGCTGCCGGTTGAATATCAGCGCACACTGGGCGCGACCAATGCACAGGCCATATTCGCCGGTGAAAACGCCAATCATCGCGGGACTTTCGTCTTTGCAGTCAACGATCAGAAGAAGCAGTTCGACGGATTGCTCAAGGCAAAATGATATTCATTTCCCCCGGGAGCGCCGGTCGCCTGACCGGCTTTA
>CAIMFA010000505.1 GCA_903840185.1 uncultured Lentisphaeria bacterium
CGACATATGTCTAAATTTCTCGCCAATTCATTTGACTTCTTCCAGTTGGATCGCGTCAAACCATGCGCGTCCGGTACAATTCATCACCACTAGGCTGAGATAACAAACCGTCCCAGGCAAACCGGTGCCAGGGTTGCTGGTGAAAGTGAAACTTTGTCTGGTCCACGGCATGGTGCCGGTATATGGATTTACCGGCAGCCAATGATTTTTCCCGTCTAAGACATTAAATCTCACGCCGCCAATTTCGCCGGTGGGCACAATATTATCCAGTTTCAGGCTGCCGGTCAGTCGGTAACATGTTGACGGTTTCAAATTTGGCAACTGCACCCGCAAATAAGTGCGGTTGTTGCCGCCGGTGATACAGACGCTTTGTCCGCCGGTATGCCAGGTAGTTTTATCCAGCGCCACCTTGTCGCCAGGATCGTCGGCCCGCGAATAATCATTATTCCAGACACTAGCTGTCCAGGGGCCGAAATAGCGTCCGTTGCGCGGATCGGTAAAATTGCCGTTTGTCACCATTGGTTTTGCGGCATTGACGGCAAAATCCAGGACTCCGAAGTTTTCAGGCTCATGGAAGCCGCCTTTCATGAACGGACTCCAGGAATAGTATTTAGTCCGGACGCCAGTGTCGGTCAACCGGCGGTTGCGGGTGAAATTGACCGGGAACCCATTCGGATTGAGAGCATCCATTTTGTCCAGCGGTATCTTGATTTCGACAGTCCAGCGGTCGGTTTCCCGGGTGGTTTTAACTTCGGCTGAACTGTTCCACGTCCAATCCCGGTCAGCAATCGCCTCGGTTTTGCCTGTTGCTGTCGCGGCAATGCTTCCGGCGGCATTGATCATGAACTGATAGTAGCGTTTGAGATCGCCGGAAGGGTTGATAAATATCTCCACTGCCGAGTCTTCATAGATTTCGCGGTCTCCCTGTTTGCGCGGCGGCGCGATCAATTGATTCATAAGGGGTTCATCGCATTCGATCCCCAAATATAAATAATGGTCGTCACGAGCCGCCTTTACCCGGGTGTTGACCTCCTGTTGCTCACTGTTGAACGGGAGCAGCCATGCCGCCGGACAGCGCTGCCAGACTGGCTCTTCAAGTTTGCCGTCAAGGACAATCTGTTCTGATCCTGCTAATTTACGGCCTGCCAGCCGCCAATTTTTGATATTCTGTTTTTCGGCTGAATAATTAGCTGCCGCCTGCCGCATTGGTTCAAAGAGTTCCCGGCGGATGAATTTTACTCTGCTTAGCGCTTCAGGATTATCCGCCGCTAACTTTTCCGCCTCATCAAACCATGCGGCTTGCTGCTTCAATTCATCAGGAGAGAAAACCTTTTCCCATATGTCATATTTGCTGGCCTTGCCGATTACCGGACCAAGCGGAGTATTAAACGCGCGATTGACAATTCCGCCGAGCCAGAGTTCCTCAATGCGATTGTAAAATTTACTCATTGGTTCCGCCGCCGGGCCAAACATTAAACGGTGATGTTCCGCCAGCAGCACTTCGATGTCTGTGCGGTTGTTCCAGGCAACTTTGGCAAACACATAATGATTTAGGTAGAACTGAATATAGCGGACGAAAGAGCCTTCCAGATAGCCGCCGGCCAGATATGGCGCATTTTCCTCATAAAAACCGGCAATAGTGCGCG
>CAIMFA010000506.1 GCA_903840185.1 uncultured Lentisphaeria bacterium
CGTGTGCTCTTCCGATCTACTTCCGCCGGAGTATCGCCCGGGAATATTTCTATCAGGAGCATAGTTCTGTCCTGGACTTCCTTGCGTTCAATATAATAATTCCAGGCATGCGGCAGCAGCATGGCTACAGCAATGCCGTGCTCGATCTGACCGAACCAGGAAAAGCTGCACAGATGAGGCAGTCCGGTGGGTTTGTAGCGAATTACCATGCCGCCGAGGGTTGCCGCCGCCGCCATGGCGGCGCGGGCTTCATGACAGTGGCAGTCTTTCAGTACCTGCGGCAGGTTATGCACAATCAGCCAGATGCTTTCGCGGGCCCAGTGATTGGCGTCCGGATGGCTGGAGTCTCTGCCGACGTTCAGGAAACCTTCAATTGAGTGCGCCAGCGCGTCGCAGCCGGTCGCCAGCGTTATATGCGGCGGCATGGAGTTGGCGAAGGATGGACAGACGAACGAATAGGACGGGATGATTTCCGTCTCGACAATAAGTTTTTTCACCCCGGCATTTTTATCCACGATATTGGCATACGGGGTCACTTCGGAACCGGTTCCGGAGGTCGTCGGGAAACAGATGACTTTCCGCAGTTTGACATCAGGATTATTTCTGGAAAAGACGTTTACCCCGAAATAATTGCTGACGCCGCCGCCGCCCTGATAGGTCAGGAACGCGGCTTTGGCGGCATCCATTATGCTGCCGCCGCCGATGGCGACAACCTGGTCAGGTTTCTCATTTTCAAGCAGATCCACCATCGCCTCGACAGTTTCTATGCACGGTTCCGGCTCGATTCTGGAATATCTGATGACCGTCGCATCCAGCAGTACGGTGGCCCGCAGGAACCGGCCCCAGGCGCCGTTGGCTTCCACTGAAGACTTGCCGGTGAACACCACTATCTTTGATGAGCCGCTGAGGCGCATCAAATTTTCAAATTCAAGCAAACTGTTTTCCCCGAACACAATACTGGTGTCCGGGTAATTTTCGAGGGACTCTATATATTTGAACATTCCGCCACCCTCCTCATCGGGATATTTGCATAAAATGTAGTCTGCTTTGCCGGAAATACAACCGGTAATATATCAGGGGTTATATTGTATGAATGCTAATATACAGCAAAAAGAGATTAAAATAGCAAAGGAATAATCACAGGTTAAGCATTAATGTAATTTGATAATTAAATAATCTGGTAAAGAACTAATGATTAGAATATTCAGCGATATAGCAGCGAAGCTTGATTTCGGGAAACTACTGGACCAGTTGAAAATTCAGCCTGATTCGCCGGAGTATGATGAATTTTCCGTATTGTTTCAGCAGACATCGGCAGTCGCCGCTCCGAAGGCGCTGCTGCGCAAAGTGCCTGTAACCGCCCGTACTGAAAGTTCAATCTGCGCCGGCGGGGTGGAACTGAACAGCCGGATATTGAGCAGTAAAAGCGCCGGTTCCGACGATGTCCTGTTCTTCGCGGCTACCTGTGGTCATGAGTTCGACCGGATCGAAATCGGCGATGATGATTTTCTTGCCGCATACTGGCTTGACGTGATTAAAGAGGAATACATGAAGCAGGCTTTTGCGCATATCCAGAGACATACGAAAGAAGTCTATAATTACACCAGATGCGTTTCGCTGTGCCCGTCGGATGCGGGTTCCTGGCCGCTTCAAGAACTGAAACATGTGTTTTCTGTTTTAGGGCATGGCGCAAGTCAAATCGGACTGGAACTTTCCGAATATTGCTTCATGAAGCCGAACAAATCGCTGTGCGGCGTGGTGGTGAATATCCACGACCAGTTCGAATCATGCCAGATCTGCGACTGCCGCGACAAATGCGACCGGAAAAACAGCTCCCATAAATGCGATTGATGGAATGCTATTTCTTTTGCAGGGAAAGAATGTATTTCTTAATAGGCATATTGTTGATCAGCAGATCTTCAATCACCGCAGTGTCATTGTGAACCCGCAATTTTATCACGCATGAGTCTTTACGCTTCAGCAAAGCCTCACGGACTACCCGTTCCGCTTCCGGCGCCAGCTTTTCATTCATGAAGAACTGGTTGAACGGTATCAGCAGATAAGCTTTATTCTTGTCCTGGTAGGAAAAATTGACTTTTACATAGTCGCCGTTTTCCGGAACAGTTCTGCTGATGCTGTCAAAATAAGCGAATCCGTCCTTGTCGTTTACTATTGTGGCAAATACTGCTTCATTGGATTTAAAATCCAGCGGGGTATCCGGTGATACCGGCACATAATTTTTTTCAATCCGGATATTCACATATCTGCCGCGGAAATAGTCATAAGGATCCACCGGAGCGGCTTTGAAGATATAGATTCTGCCCTTGTTCAATACTTCCTCGCCTTTGCTGATCATGAACGCGGGCACTGCCAGCATCGCGGCAATCACGATAATGAAAAGAGTGATTCTCATGATTTTGTAATTCATATTCCGGTCTCCTTTTGCGCTTTTTCAGCCTTGCGGAATCTTTTTGCGGCGATGATGTTGACGGTCATGAATATCAATCCCAGAAAAATAAAGAGGCAACCGCTAAGCAGAATATTAATATCTGAATTGACGAATCGAATGAATATAAAAATTGAAACCAGAAACATTCCGGCGTTGATTTTGAATAGTTCAGTTTTTTTGAATCCGCGATACATGAAGAAGATACCGCCAAGCAGCAGATAAAGATTAAATACATACGCTCCAGCAGCAGGCATTATGACCATCGGGATCAGCAGCAATGCCGGAAATAACGCCGGAATGAGTTCAGCTTCATTCCGCCACCGTTTGAATAACAGTAGCAGCCAGGTTGCCGCCAGGATGGCGATGATTGCCCAGCCGCAGTATTCATTATATATGGTATTTCCCCGGTAATAGTATGAGTGATGATCACTCCAGAAACTGGAAAAAGTAGCGCCAGCCGAATAAATAGTGATGCCGACAGCGCCGGCCGGCAGCAACGGATTGCCCCAGAAGCCGGCTCCACCGGAACGACGCAGCATGCCGACCAGGAACAAAACTGTAACGATTAATGCCCAGTAGGTTTTAGCTTGAAATTCATAGCACGGCTGCATCAGCGGAATGCTGTTCCATAAAACGAAAATTGTGATGACCCAGCAAAGTAAAGAGCTTTTCAAGCCGTACGGAGCTTTCCGAAAATTAACAATCAGCCACCATAATGGCAGTGCTAGAAACAAGGCAAAGAAATAAATATCGCGACAGGATTCGTGAGAACCGAACATATCGAACCGGTTGAAATTCCAGACCGTCAGCGCGATGGCATAAATCAGAAAAGTTCCGGTGCTGTTAAAGATGTAGATCAACAGGAAAAACAGCAGCATCCAGACGAAAAGAAAGTCTTTAAGTGAGCCCCCAAGCTGGTAAGTCTGGGAAATCAGGGAGATTGCCGCCGCTGAAGTCAGCGCGGTGAGAATCGCGGCGCTTTCACGCCATGTTGCGCTTTTGTCTTGTAGCAGCGTGTAAACGCCGAATCCGGCCGCGAGCAGCAGCGGGAGAAATGCCATTCCTGCTCTGATATGGCGCGGAATATCGTCCCAGTTGTAAGCGATGATCAGGATGATGCCGCCACCGATCAGCGTCGCGCTCAGGATTCCGAAAAATAAAATCACCAGTTGCTGAAAATTGGTCTTCGGCGGCATGATCGTCTGATAGTACTTATGGAGCGAGTCCGCACTTTCCGGGTTGAGGATGCCTTTCTCTTTAAGTCCGGGCAGTTCACCGAGGAGCCATTCGATCTTTTTTCTGTCGCTCATAAACATTTTCTCCTGATAATTAATATTAAGATAAACCGTTGCGACAGTTTTTCAATAGTGAATTTTTGGTGCGTGGACTTGACGTGTTTTGATAAAAAGGCTATTTTCATAATGTCTCCGGTTCATTAACGATGCTTCTCCAACAGTGAAGGTTGTATATGAAAATTAAAATTCCTGCCAGTATCATTCTTATGTTCATCGCATGTGCCGCTGTCATTGCGGTTGAATCGGCGCAAACGAACCCTGTTCCTGCGTATCAAGGCTGGCATGTCGA
>CAIMFA010000507.1 GCA_903840185.1 uncultured Lentisphaeria bacterium
GGCGAAGCCGGCAGCCCTGCCTTGTTGATCAGGTTTACGCCGGTCGGATTGTTGGCCCAGGCATAATAAACCATTGCGGCTTTTTTGACTTCCGGCGCTGTCACTTCGACGGTGTCTTCTCCGGTGATTTTCGCATCGGCCTTGACCGTCATGCCTTCATCGTTAACCAGGGCGAAGCCTTGCAGTTTTTCGCCTTTTACAGCCAGCGGAGAACCGCCGTTTT
The DNA here is from genome assembly GCA_903840185.1 of uncultured Lentisphaeria bacterium. Classification (GTDB taxonomy): domain Bacteria; phylum Verrucomicrobiota; class Lentisphaeria; order Victivallales; family Victivallaceae; genus CAIPAT01. Next base: position 224 of record CAIMFA010000507.1, read on the forward strand.
CAAACCGGACAATCGCTTTTTCATCATCGAATTTACAGGATTTGGCAATCGGGCCGGTCCATACGGTATCTTTCATGCCGTAAGTTTTGTACAGGGCGACGCGGGCCAGACGGTCACCGACATCCTGCTTGTTCCTGGGATGGATATCGTTTTCCTCGCCGATGTCAATCGTGATCGCCATGCCGGTATTCGGCACTTCCATCGCGGTCTTCATAAAAGCTTCGCGCAGTACCGGCCAGCCGCCGTCTTCCACCGGGGTGGACCATGCTTTCATAAAGTTCGGCAGCTGAACAAAATAGAACGGCATATCTTTCTGATCCCAGGCATCGCGCCAGCAGGTGATCATTCTTTCCATTTGTGTCCGGTAATTATTCGCCAGCCAGGCGTTGGCTTCACCCTGGTACCAGATCGCGCCTTTGGCGGCAAACGGAACGATCGGAACGATCATGCCGTTGTAGAGATTGCCGGGATAATTCTGGTGCTGCTGCGGATGCGGAGCCAGACGCGGTTCACGGGGTTGCTGTCCTTTGCTGCCGGCTGCTTTCCATTCTTCTACTTGCTTCTGCCATGCCGCTTTTTCTTCATCATATTTCTTCTTGGCGCTTTCCGGGGTGTAGGTCGCCGCGTTTTTATCGTAATTGTCTTTCTGGCTTTTTACCGCCGGATCGGCGAGTTGTTTATCCAGCGGAGTCCAGGCCTCGATGCAGGTACCGCCCCAGGAGGTGTTGATCAGGCCGACCGGGATTTTCAATTCCTGATAAAGCTTGCGGCCGAAATAATAGCCGGCGGCGGAAAAGGTGCCGACGGTGGCCGGGCTGCATGGCGTCCATTTGCCGACGGTGTCTTTCAGCGGAGTCTGTGAGGGAACAGGTTTGACGGTGAAAAGGCGGATTTCCGGATAATTGGCATTGTTTACTTCCTTTTCGTAAAGCGAGGCATCGCGGCTCCACAGTGTCACCGGCATCTGCATATTCGACTGTCCGGAGCAGATCCAGACATCGCCGGAGAGTACATTATTCAATTCGATTTTATTCTTGCCTTGAACAGTGATAACGAACGGGCCGCCTGCTTTGGGAGTATCGAGTTTCACCTGCCACCTGCCGTCTTTGCCGGCCACGGTGTCAGACTTTTCGCCCCAGGAACCGGAAACGGTCACTTTTTCATCGGGATCAGCCCAGCCCCAGACCGGAGCCGCGGTTTCCCGCTGAATTACCATGTCGCTGTTAAAGATCGCCGGCAGTTTGACGTCGGCGCATAAACCTCCCGCCGCCATCAGCAGCGCCCCCATTAGAATGCTCTTCCTGATCATCTCTGACTCCTTTACAGTTTGAAAGTTTCAGCTTAAATAACTTAAAAAGATATATCTTATTAAAACTAACTGCAAACAAAATGCGCAATAAATCACTAATATTCCAGTATGTGAATTATGTTGCTATTAATAGTTATATGAATGAATCCATGCAGCTAAAATCATATAAGACATTATGATGCCGGTTGGTTTCGCAATTTCAGCGCTTCTTGATGATATTTTTCCGCTTCTTCCATATTGCCTTGTGTCTGATAGACATTGCCGAGATGGTCAATGGCATTTGCTTCGCCCTCGCGGTATCCGATTTCATGGCTGATTCTAAATGCTTCTTGATAATATTTTATTGCTTCTTCTAGGTTGTTTTTAACTTGATAAACATTGCCGAGATGATCAAGGGTATTTGCTTCGCCCTCACGGTATCCGATTTCGCGATTGATTTTTAATGCTTCGCGATGAAGTTTTTCCGCTTCTTCCATATTGCCTTGGGCGTGATGGACATTCCCGAGATTGTCAAGAGTATTAGCCTCACCCATGCGGTAACCTATTTCATGATTTATTTTCAGAGCTTCACAATGAAGCTTTTCTGCGTCTTCCAGATTGCCTTGTGTTTGGTAAACCAATCCGAGATTGTCAAGAATATTTGCTTCGCCCTCGCGGCATCCAATTTCGCAGTTGATTTTCAGAGCTTCACGATGGAACTTTTCTGCTTTTTTCAGATCGCCTTGGGTTTTGTAGATCACCCCGAGATTGTCAAGGGTACTTGCTTCACCCATGCGGAATCTTATTTCTTGACTGATCTTCAGAGCTTCAAGATGAAGTTTTTCTGCTTCTTTCAGATTACCTTGTGTTTTGTAAATCACCCCAAGATTGCCAAGGGAA
>CAIMFA010000508.1 GCA_903840185.1 uncultured Lentisphaeria bacterium
GAGTAGTTCAAAAATAAAGTTTACAAGTTTCGTGAAATATCCCGAGGTGATCTTGTGAATTGCCGGCGAGGCGAATACCTGAAGGTATGTAACAAACCGGCAAACACAAAGGCATCCGGGAGAAACGCGAAGATGCAAAGGTTATTTTTGAACGGCTCCTAAATCAGGGAGAATGGTTTATGGCTAAATTTATCGAACTTTTTGATGCGGTTGACATTGTCAGCAATACTGTGCTGGGCGAGAACAGGGCAATTATCAACCGGGAGACCGGCAAAATTCTGTGCAGTATGGAGGCTGCCGGGATTGATGAAATCGGGGATGCTGACATTGACGGGGAACTCGAAAAATGGGAGGAAATCCCGCATAAAAAATACCTTGGTCTGGGGAGGAGTCTCGTTTTTGAATTTATCGAGGCAAAGCTGCCGGCGAAATTCAATTATGTGGAAAAAATCTTTCACCGGCGCGGGGCATATTCGGCGTTCAAGAATTTTCTTGATTCCGCCGGGCTGCTGCAGGCCTGGTACGATTTCGAGGAGGCCAGAACTGAAGAAGCGCTGCGCGGCTGGTGTCGTGACAATGGCGTCAAGCTGGAAGATTAAGCGTGAGGAAGTGAGGAGTGAGGAGTGAGGAGTGAGGAGTGAGGAGTGAGGAGTGAGGCAAAGCCTATCCGTCCTATCCGTCCTATAATTCCCCGAATCACTCCGGGATATTTCATGAGACTTGTCACGTTTATTTCCTGACCGCGCCTTATTTCCGCTGCCACCATTTTTTTGTGAGGACTTTTTCTTTGTAATAGTCAACCGGTTTAGCCTGGATGTCTTCCATTTTTTCATCATCTCCGAGCGCCAGCAGAATTTGTTTGTTCCCCAGCGCCGGCCCGTAATCAGGGTCGATCGCCAGCGCCCGGTCAAAGGCTGTTAAAGCCGCCTGTTTATCCCCCAGGTAAGCATGGCATAATCCGATGTTGCCATAAGACTGCACATGATTTTTTTCAAAACTCAATACTTTATTGAAGCCTTTGATTGCTTTTTCATAGTTCCCGGCATTCATGTCGGAAAAACCCTGAGCAAATGCGTCAGACGATTGAATGTATTCATCGAAAGAGAGCCCGGTTGTTTTGGAAATTACGCCTTTAATCTCCCGCACCCGTTCTCCGGCTGTAATTACAAAATCTTCATCTTTATCGCCGTAATCTATAACTTTTTGAAATGATTTTAACGCATTTCCAACGTCAGCCATGCACATATAAGCAGAACCTTTATTAAACCAGGCTTCGAGGCAGTACGGAAATATTTCAGTGCATTTGTCAAAATAGACAATTGCATCAGCATAGTTCTTTTTGTTTGCCAGGATTGTTCCCATGGCAAATTGAACCGTATGGATATCCGGATGTTTATCCAATAAATCTTTAATCAAACTTTCTGACTTGGCAATCTTGCCTTTTTCCATCAATATCAATGCGTCATCAACCGCTTTATCCACTTCCGGGTCAATCCTTAAAATCATGCCATTCGACCCGGCATTCTTCATTTTTTCAACGGCATATTTTTCCGCCTGAACATAATGCGGACATTCTTCGCAATCAGAACTCCGGTTTTCCGCGCAGCAGCGGGAGCAGATTTCAGTGTTTTCTTTGAGTTTGCACTCGCGCCGGCCTTTATCTTTTGAACAGATTGAACATTTATTCTTCATATTGTACTTTTTCTTTTCGCCTGTTGTCACAACGGCATCATACTTTTTGTTGCATGAAAATTAGTTTCAGTTTGCAAGCTGAATAAATTAATATGGATATACATTTTTTCAATTTACCTGATTCAAATTATTTTTCCTCTGAAATTCATTAGCAAATCTGCTTTTGTCCGGTAAATTAATGCCGAGTTGTTTAAATTAGAATAAACCAATATACATAATACTGTGAATAAAACTGTTAAGATTGAGCTTGTATTGACTCCGGCGGGGCATTTGCGCCTTGAAGCCGGTGATACCGACGGCTGGGATTTGCCGGATGAAACTGCCGGCCGGCTGTTCGACGGGTTTGCCGCCGGGAGCGGGGAGGGGCTGCTGGCGCTGGTGCGGGAAGAACTGCCGGCCGGAATGCCGGTGGCGTTTCAATATTTTCGCAAGCTGTCAAGGGAATTTCTGACCCGGCTGTGTCATGCGCCGGAACCGGCGACTGTGGAACTGGAGGCAACATTTAACAGCGTCAGGCCGGATTTGCCGTACTTCGCGTTTGAAGTGCTGGAAGCGCCGCCGCTGCGCGGGACGGAATATCTGAGCGCGGAAACGCTGCTGAACTTGTGGGGATTGCTGGAGCAGCGCATCCAGACGGAGTTCGGGTCGTTTAAAGGCAGTTTCAGCGAATGTTTAAGGAAGCTGAATCCGGCCTGGAAACAGGTGGGAAAGGTCAGTTTTCATCTCGCGGAAAATAAGCAGGACGCGTCCGGCGAACACCCTTTTGCCTTTATGGCTACTTTCATTCACCGTCTGTCAGAGAACGACAAACCCAAACATCTGCCGCTGGGCGCGGCGCTGAAAGCCTATGCCAGTGACCGCAACGCTTTGCTGGCGCTGCTGAAACCGGTGCAGGCGGCGGGCGAGCGCAGCAAACTGGTCGCGGATATGGCGTCCAGCCGGGAGATTTTTCAGCCGCAGGCCTGGACCGCCCGCAAAGCCTATACTTTTTTGCAGGATATTCCGGCGATGGAAGAGGCCGGGATCATAGTCCGTATCGCCAATTTGTGGAAAACCGCGGCACCCGGCAAAGTGCAGGTGGCGGTAAATATTGATTTGAAGCCGGGGCAGAAACTCGGCATTAACGCCCTGCTGAATTTTTCCGTTCGAACCAGTTTGAACGGCGTTCCGCTTACTAAAGAGGAACTGGAACAGTTGCTGAATGCCGACGGCGGACTGGTGCGGATGCGGGGTCAATGGGTGGAGGCCGAGCCCGATAAAATTCAACAACTGCTGGAACAGTGGGAAGAGGCCGGACGCGCAACCGCGGACGGGTTATCATTTATGCAGGGTTTGCGGCTGCTGGCCGGAGCCCGTCTGCCCGGCGGTCCGGCGCTTCCGGAAGTTGACCGGCAATTCAGCGCGGTCAATGCAGTCGGGGAACTCAAGCTGCTGCTTGAAGAACTGGAAAGCCCGGCGAATATTCAGCTGCCGGAACTGCCGGACTTGCTGGCGCGGACTCTGCGCCCGTACCAGCTGGACGGGGTGAAATGGCTCTGGCGGATGACGGAGCTCGGACTCGGCGGCTGTCTGGCGGATGACATGGGACTGGGCAAAACGCTGCAAGTTCTGACCCTGCTGGCCCTGCTGAAACAGCGCGGCGACACGGCGCAGACGCCGTCGCTGCTGGTAGTTCCGGCGTCGCTGCTGAAAAACTGGGAGCGGGAGTCCGCCAGATTCACGCCTGAACTGCGTTTCGGCATTCTGCATCCGATGGCGATGAGCGGCGCGGAACTGGCCGCGCTGGACCGTGAGCCGGAAATATTTTTAAGCAGTTTCGATGCGGTGGTGACGACCTACGGCATGTTGTTAAGACAGGCAAAACTGCGGGAGATAAACTGGACGGCGTTAATCGTGGATGAAGCCCAGGCGATCAAAAACCCGCAATCGCACCAGAGCAAAGCCGTGCGGGCGTTGCGCAGTTCGCGTCGGCTGGCGCTGACCGGGACTCCGGTGGAAAACCGCCTGACTGATTTGTGGAGCATTTTCGATTACATCACGCCGGGCCTGCTCGGCAATATCACTCATTTCAAAGATTTTGTAAAGAAGCTCAATACTGAAGACGGCAGCATTAATTATGCTCCGCTGCGCCGTCTGACCCAGCCGTATATTATGCGCCGGTTGAAAACTAATAAGCATATTATCTCCGATCTGCCCGACAAGACGGAAATGAAAGTTTACTGCCAGTTGACCAAACCCCAGGCGCAGCTGTATCAGCAGACCGTCCGCAGCATGGTGAAAGAGCTCAAAGAACTTGATGATATTCAGCGGCGCGGCATGATCTTCAAGTACCTGATGATGTTTAAGCAGATCTGCAATCATCCGGCGCAGTTTGATGGCAGCGGCGATTATAATGCCGCCACCGGCGGTAAGTTCCTGCGGCTGGCGGAAATTGTGGAGGAAATCTCCTCCCGCCAGGAGAAGGCGCTGATTTTCACCCAATTCAAGGAAATGACGGAGCCGCTGCATGACCATCTGGCGCGGTGTTTCGGCCGGACCGGGCTGATTCTGCACGGCGGAACCTCCATCAAGCAGCGGCAGTTCCTGGTGGAACAGTTCCAGAGCGAATCCGGTCCGCCTTATTTTGTGCTGTCGCTGAAAGCCGCCGGCACCGGGCTCAACCTGACGGCGGCCAATCATGTGATTCACTTTGACCGCTGGTGGAATCCCGCCGTGGAGAATCAGGCCACCGACCGGGCGTTCCGTATCGGCCAGCACCGCAATGTCCTGGCGCACAAGTTTATCTGCAAAGGCACCATCGAGGAGAAAATCGATGCTCTGATTGATGAGAAAAAAGATCTGGCTGATTCGCTGCTGACCGAAGGCGCGGAAAAGCTGCTGACCGATATGAACAATGATGAGTTGCTCAAGTTTGTCGAACTGGACATGAATTCAGTTATAACAACTTAATAATAAGGAATATATAAAATGGCGCGCTGGAATAATTATGATGACTATTATCCGCGTTACGTCCCCGCGGCGGAACGGAAGCAGGCGGCACAGGCAAAACTTAAAAAACTCATGGCTAAAGGCGAAAAACTTTCTCCGGTCGTGATTGAGGGCCGCGCCATCGCAAAAACCTTCTGGGGTAAAGCCTGGTGCGATAATGTCGAGTCATATCATGATTACGAGAGCCGTCTGCCGCGCGGACGCAGTTATGTCCGGCAGGGCGCGGTGATTGACCTGCAAATAGAAAAGGGCAGAATCACCGCCAAAGTCCAGGGCTCGGAGCTTTACGAAATCAACATCAGCATAAAAGAGCTTCCCGGCGAAAAATGGGAGCGGATTAAAAAGTCATGCGCCGGCAAAATCGCCTCTCTGATTGATTTGATCCAGGGCAAACTTTCCCCGGAAATCATCGCCTTGCTCTGCCGCAAAGAGGAAGGGCTCTTTCCGTCGCCGAAAGAAATTAAATTGATCTGCAACTGTCCGGACTGGGCGGACTTATGCAAGCATCTGGCCGCCGTGCTGTACGGCGTCGGAGCCCGGCTGGATGCGCAGCCTGAACTGTTTTTCCTGCTGCGCGGAGTTGACCAGAACGAACTTTTCAGCGCTGATTTCGCCAATGAACTGGCCGATTCCGGTACGGCTTCGACCATCAGCGGCGGCGATCTGGGCAGTATTTTCGGCATTGAACTGGACAACCTGGATACGGATATCGCCGGGATACCGGATGAAGTGACGGTTGCAGAAGCACCGAAAAAACGCGGACGTCCGGCAAAGTCTGCCAAGCCGGAAAAAGCCAAGCCGGCAAGC
>CAIMFA010000509.1 GCA_903840185.1 uncultured Lentisphaeria bacterium
AATCTGGAAACGCTCTGCGCGCCGGTGGTCCATTGCTGCACAGTTTTGTTTATGCATCCCCGGACGAAAGAAATTTTGTCTATCAGGTGTTCAGTATTGCCCGCAGCAAAAATATCCGCATACATCTTCTCAAACAAGGTCACACATCTCTCGGTTTTGTCGCACTCTCTATCCGGAATTTTAATGACGTTCCCTCTGTAATCATTGAGTATCTTTTTGTATCCGTACCCCACAGGAGCGCGCCTTTCCCCGGTTTGAGCGATCAACCTCTTCGTGTCTCCGAATATCTGCTTGGTCAGGCAATCGCCATGGCAAGCGCCCTCTGGAAAATTGTGCCGGTTCGTTATCTGGCACTCAATCTGGCTGATAACCGACTTGAGCGATTTTACAGTCGCTATGGCTTTGATCGAGTTACCGGAACTGACTGGATGTTTCTTGTCCTGCCGGTCATCTGAAGTTTCATTCATTCCGCTTCTCAATTCAAAATTCATACTTCTTCATTGCCTTTCCCCTGTCCGTCACGAACTGGCCAGACGTAATAGCTGGCGGAGCCATGAGCCATGCCTGTCTACGAAGCCATAGTCCATGGAGCCATAAAAAATGTTGCTTTAATGAATCACCCCGCCGCAAGCGGACGGGCTATCTACAACCTTAGTTGATTCTTAAATCGCCCCCAAGGGGCGGGGAATTTACCCAAAGAGATTAAAAAATTGTTCCAATTGGCGTAGCGTTTATCGCTATACTCTTTATACGTGGTTTTTGTCAATGGAATATATGCACCTTTTGAATGGTGGTTGCTGCACTTGCATCTCTTGTATAGTGCCGTCATGGAAAAAATAATTATCACCAGCAGGGAAATTGGCGACGCCGTACGGAGGCGCAGGAGGGAATTGGGTATATCGCAGGAAAAACTTGCGGAAATGTTGAACGTATCATATCAGCAGGTACAACGTTACGAATCAGGAGCCAACAAACTTAACGTTGAAAATATTCAGGTAGTCGCAGAAATTCTTGCAGTTCCGATCACCTTCTTTTTCCAGCAGAACTCGGCAGCAGCCATTGCCGAACCTTCACAACCGTATCTCCCCGCCGACGAAACCGAACTCCTCAAACATTTTAGAAAAATTCCGGTCTGCAGCGACAAAAAAACTGTTGTAAACGTTGCACGACTGGCCGCCAGAAAAAGCTGAACTCCTTATAAAACGGATCAATATGGCTGCCATAAATTACGACTGCGTGGCAAAGAAGCGGCGGGGCCCCATACAATAGGCACTCGGCAATAAGGGACTCGGCAATAACGGACTCGGAATTTATTGATGTACCGGCAACCTCCTTCTTTATGCTCGACCAACCGCAAGCCATCGCAGAACCGTCAAACCCCTGCGGATCACCGGAAGAAAAGATGCTGCTCAGGCACTTCAGAGATTTATCTTCAAAATCCGACAAACATTTGGCCATCACCATTATCCGTAAGATAGTACGGAAATAACCCCAGCAAACACCGAATAACATCTGTACTTTTCAGCCAGAAACCGGGTAGTTGAAAGCTATGCATGGCTTTTGCTATGAGGATTTCGGGAGTCGTTTATCTTTACTGGACTTTAGACTTCTGCATTGTTCTTTGAAAAAGTTGCATTATCAAAAAATAATGCAAATAGATGAAAATAAAGCTTGACAGCAGGGGCAAGGTCGTGGGTCGCGCGCTACTCACGTAAT
>CAIMFA010000510.1 GCA_903840185.1 uncultured Lentisphaeria bacterium
GACCCAGGTTGACGCCGCTCTGGAAGATGCACGGAAAATTGTGGATACGATGCTGGCCGGAGATACAATCCAGACCGGCGAGTTTTCCCGGCGCTGCCGCGACGGTTCTATTCGGTACCACACCTTTTCCGCGCAGCCGGTTGTAGAGTCTGGCGTGATTGTCGGAGTCGAAGGGTTCATCATTGATGCTACCGGCCGCAAGCGTGCCGAAGATGAGATAAAACTTAAAAATGAGGAACTTTTAAAGATCAACGGTGAAAAGGATAAATTCTTTTCAATCATTGCTCACGACCTGCGCAGTCCGTTCCACAGCTTTCTGATGCTGACAAAAATAATGGCGCAGGGATCGTCGCATTTAACTATGGACAAAATACGCGAAATTGCCGCAGATATGAGGGATTCCGCCACCAACATTTTCCGTCTTCTCGAAAATCTGCTGCAATGGGCAATGACACAGCAGGGACTGATGCCATTCAATCCGAAGCGGGTTCAACTGCGCCCAGTTGTAGATGAATGCGTGGCAACAGTAATTGAAGCGGCCGGAAACAAGGGAATTAAAATAACCTGCAATATTCCGGAAGACATGCTAGTTTTTGCTGAAAGTAATATGCTTCAGACTGTAATCCGGAATCTTATTTCAAACGCGGTTAAATTCACGCCGAAAGACGGTAAAATAAGTCTTTCAGCTAAAGCCGCCGGCGCTGATAATATCGAAATATCCGTCAAAGACTCCGGTATCGGAATGAGCAGGGCAATAGTTGATAATTTATTCCGGATCGATGTCAGAACAAATAGAAAAGGTACGGAAAATGAATCCGGTACCGGAATTGGCCTGTTGCTCTGTAAAGAATTTGTAGAAAAGCATGGCGGAAAAATCCGGGTGGAAAGTGAAGTAGATAAAGGCACGATATTTTATTTTACTATTCCCTGCAATGCTGAACCGGAAAAGAAAAATATCGTTGAAGAGTTTGTTCCGGAAGATGAAAAGCCGATTAAAAATCTGAAAATTTTAATTGCAGAGGACGATGAATATTCAGAATTGCTGATTACGCTGGAAGTCAAAAAAATCGGCAGTGAAGTTTTATTCGCAAGAAACGGATTTGACGCGGTTGAAACCTGCCGTAACAACCCTGAACTTGATTTAGTTCTGATGGATATTGAGATGCCCGGAATGGACGGCTATGAAGCCGCCAGGCAGATCCGGCAGTTCAACAAAGATGTGATCATCATTGCACAGACCGCCTACGCGCTGACTGGCGACAGAGAAAAGGCCGTAGCGGCCGGGTGCGACGATTATATCGCCAAACCTTTTAATAAAAACTCATTGACAGAATTACTGAAAAAGCATTTTTAAGAATAGAAGCTTACGTGAATTGAAACAGGCATAAAATGTCCAAATTGAATTTTATAAAACCGGGGTTATTCTATAATATACTCTATAAGGTTGAAAATTTGACATAGACGAGCAGGATTGTGGATTGGATTTTTTTGATCCGACTGACAGGCGATATGAATATCGCATGAAGGAGGAACGGAAAAATACGGACGCAAGACAATCGTCCCGCTCCTGCGGGATTGCGATCTTTCGAGTTTGGATTCGCACTCTTCGAGGCCTTCGATACCCCGGTATCGGCAGCCTCTCAGAATACGAACCAATTCTCAAAATCTTCGCAATCTATGTGAAATTTTCAACCTTAGGAGTATAGAAGCCGATGAACTGAGCAATTTTAACGGAGATATGCAAATGCGTAATTTATTGAGAATTGTTCCGCTGCTGCTGCTGGGAATTGCCGCCGGATGCACCATTTATTCGCTTAATCCGTTTTGCACAAAAGGTAAAATAGTGGAATTGAAGACTGTCAGCGGGTACTGGAAACTTAATGTCTCCGCCGGCGAGGATGTCTCCAAAAACGATATAACTCCCTGGAAAATCACGGATAATACGCTGATCACTTACGATAAAAATAGCAAGCGGTCCGATTTTAACATCGCTTTCTTTAAGCTTAATGACCAGTTGTTTGCGGATATTACCGCTACATTGTCCCAGAACAATGAATATTGGAATGTCACAGTGCTGCCGATGCATGTGCTGGTGAAAGTTGAGATTGCCGGCGATGCCCTGACTTTCATTCCGCTCAATATGGAGTGGTTCAACAAGACCGACAATGAAAAGGTCAAAGCATTGAAGAGCGTGGCATATGACGGCAACGACAAGACCAGAATTTATACAAATTCACCGGAGGAATGGGAACATTTCCTGGAGAGCAATATGGACACTCCTGAATTGTTCAATCAGAAACAAAAGTTTGTCCTGCAGAAAATAGCCCCGGCCGGAACAAGCGAGAAAAGTTGAAAGCGAGCGTCTGACTGCGGTACCCGCAGTTTTATCAAATAAGAAACTTTAAAAAAAGCCTCCCGGCACTATGTTTTGTTTCCAAAATATAGCACAAGGAGGCACACAAATGA
>CAIMFA010000511.1 GCA_903840185.1 uncultured Lentisphaeria bacterium
CAACGCCTGTGCGTAATTCCAGACGTGGGTGCATGATCCTTCGCACGAACCGGCTTTGGAGCCAACACCTTCCCATCCATAAAAAATCCCATCTTCGAGCCGCAGGCAGACAGGGCTTTTTAAAATCGAAATATTTGCAGAAATACCATCCAGTACGACTTCCGGCAGTGACGACGCGAACAGCGTCTCGTGAAACAGGTATGTTTCCGCCTGCAGCCGCTGATAATTCGTTATGGCGTAACATCCGCTGTCAGCGGAATCCTGCCACCTGGTGGCATACCAGTTCTTCCACTGGTTGATGATTGCATGCTTCGCCGCCATAGCATCAGCATCGGCTCGCCAGTCGTTTTTACGGTTGGGCACGTTCCAGGTAATAACAAAAACTATCTTCCTGGAAGCTCCAGGCGATAAAGAGAAATGCGCCGCCAGCAATCCGGTGTCGTTTTTTTTGATTTTATCATTCCGTTCCGGATAGGTGCGATTGCGGAAACGTCCCGGGGTTGTCAGATCGCTCCAGTAAACCTCCAGTTCGTCAACCCAGCCGCCCCTAAACCAGTATTCCTGAAAACTGACGTTGTCGGCGTCGGTACTCAGCGTCAAGTCGCCGTACTCCAGCGCCGAAGGATCGCCGCCACTCCCGACCGACATCTGATGTACTCCATCATGAACCTCACAGCGGTTGCGCGCAGTCGTTGTATTATATGGATTAGTCAGCGAACCAGCCACCGTATAGTCAAGTATCCCCGCGGATGTATTGGTGATCTCTATCTCGAAACAGGCCGCCGGCAGACTGGAATCTGCATCGTTACCTGGAATCAGCGGACTCCATGCGCTTAATTTGGCAACCCCCGGAAACGTATCATCGGCAAACATGATTTCAGCCAGAGGAAATTCCCCTTTAAATGTATGTTTTCTAAAATGCGGCATGCCGCACAGGTTGTTACGGCTCGGCCCCCAGCCAAAACCATCGAACAAGACCTGGCTGCATGCCCCGGTATACGGCGGCTGCAAATCCCCGTGCAGAATCCGCGCGTCTATAACACGCCCGTCCTGTTCCGCCCTGACCGCGAAATGACTCATGCCGTTAAACGATCCCTTGGCCGGCCGGTTGAAAATTTCCCAGTCAATCAGCCGCCCGTTCCCGGCCAGCCCGATACATCCTGCACCGATGCCGCCGAGTGGAAATGAAATTTCCCGAGTATGAACATCATTATAAATCATGATACCACCTGATTGTTATTTATACATTGACGATATAGATTATATCGCTTTTAAAGCTGATTGGCAATGTAATTTTATGGAGTTAGTTTATACTTTTATGGCAAGACTTGACAGACATGACCTGGAACACCTCAGTCAGCATCTGACTATTAAAATCGTTGAAGCGGCAGAGGTATCTTTCCGTTTTTCCGGACGCAACTGTCATTCGTTCAACCGGATGTTCCTGGTTATCGCGGCCGGCGGCGGAGAAAATTTCATCCACAACCACACCACCGGCAGGCATCTGCCGATGCGCCCCGGCAAAATTTATTTTATGCCGCGCAATACCGATCTGGAATTCAGCTTCAACCCTGACATGAGATTCATTTCTTTTCATTTTTATCTGGAATTGTTCAATCATTTCGATGTATTTTCCATGCAGCATCAATGCGCCGTCAGTTCCGACCGCAGCGGCTTCATTCCGGAATTATCCGCGATCATCAGGGGCAAATTCAGTTTAAGTTCGCAGTGCCGCCTGCAAGGAATTGTCATGGCGCAGGCTGCCGTCTTCCTGAAGACAGAGACCGCCAGGATTGAGAAACTGGACTTCATTACACATAAATATGCCGCGCTATTCGAATTCATCCGGAATACGGCTGACGCCACTACCTCAATCGACGACCTGGCAGCCGTAGTCAAAATGTCACGCGATACTTTGTCGCGCGAATTTCCCCGCGACTGCGGTATCACGCTGAAGCGATATCTCACCCAGTCTATTGTCCGGCGCGCGGAAAAAATGTTGCTGGAACCGGAGACCAGCGCCCGCATGGTGGCTGAAGCCCTGCGCTTCAATAATGAATATTATTTTTCCCGTTTTTTCAGAAAAAATACCGGACGTACGGCCGGAGAATATCGCAAGCAGGAGAATCGACTGCTTTTTTCCTGAACACAGTTACGTAAATATGAGGAGACCGGACTGAAAAGAATTGCATTCGTCCGACAAAAGTTTATATTGATGCAGATTTTTTACGCTGAGCTTTCAAGAATTTTTCAGCAGATTAGACGGAGCGGAATAAAATAATGAATAAAAAAGCTGTAGTTCTATTGAGCGGGGGGCTGGATTCGGCGACCTGCCTGGCAATCGCTAAAAGCGAAGGATTCGAATGTTACGCGCTGAGCTTCGATTACGGACAGCGTCACGAATGCGAACTTCAGGCGGCCAAAACTGTTGCCGCCGCCATTGGCGTTGCGGATCACATCGTAATCAAAATAGATTTGCGCAAATGGGGCGGTTCCGCGCTGACCTCCGACATCGCCGTTCCCGATGCCGGCAGCACAGCCGGCATTCCCGTAACTTATGTTCCCGCCCGCAACATCATTTTTCTGTCGTTCGCGACCGGATGGGCGGAGGTGCTTGGCGCGAAAGACATTTTCATCGGAGTCAACTCGGTTGATTATTCCGGCTATCCGGACTGCCGTCCGCGTTTCATCGAAGCATTTCAACATTGCGCCACTATCGGCACCAAAGCCGGAGACGAAGGCTGGCAGTTCCAGATCCACGCACCGCTGCAAACGCTGAACAAGTCTGAAATCATCCGTAAAGGGGTGCAGCTCGGAGTTGACTACGGCCTGACTCACAGTTGCTACAATCCCGGTCCCGGCGGCCTGGCCTGCGGCAAATGCGACAGCTGCCAGCTTCGCCGACAGGGATTTATAGAAGCCGGCATTACCGACCCGACCAAATATCAGCCTGAAAAAAGCAGTTGAATCTCAATTCCAGTTTTATGTTAAAAAAAACTCTATGGCAAGAACTATTTAACAGAAAGTAATAACGATGAAATACCGGAAATCCAGTATTCAACCATCCGGGTCGGCCATTGCACCATGTCTGCACTGTGATTTTGAACTTGCAGTGGTTACCACAGCGGCGATCAAAATCACAGCACATCCACGTCACACTGACTCGACTGCTTTTTCAGTGATCAATAATAAAATAAGGAGAATTCGTCATGCGTGATTGTATTTTTTGTAAAATTATCAACGGGCAGATTCCGGCGACAAAAATATATGAAGATGAACTGGTTGTTGCATTTCTGGATATCGCGCCGATCAATCCTGGACATGCACTGGTGATTCCAAAAGAACACCATGAAAGCTGCGTAACCATTCCGGAGGAGGTTGCCGGACGCATGTTCAAGGTCGGCAGCCGTATCGGAGTCGCGATTAAACGGGCGCTTGACTACGACGGCTTCAACCTGCATCTGGCCGACGGGCAATGCGCCGGTCAGGTCGTTATGCATGGACATCTGCACATTGTTCCGCGCGGCGCGCAGGACGGTTTCCACTGGAACTGGCGGCAGAAGAAATATGACAGCGACTCCGAACGTCAGGAAATCGCCGAAAAAGTCATTGCCAAGCTGAAAGTGTAAAATTTATTTTAACGGCCTGGTGAAAACAAAGCCGCTGCCGTTTTTGTCGAAATTCACCAGCATTACCGACATTGGTTTTGTTTTCATGAAAATCTCGCCGGTGTTATCGCGATCGCCGCCGTTTCTTTTGACAGTCGCAGTCCAGCCTTCATGGTTCAGTTTTCCGGCAATCTCCTCCAGTCCGAGCGACGGGTTTACTCCGGTTTTAAACTCTCCGTAATATGCGTTGCGTTTCGAAAAGTACATATACTTAACCGGGGTGCTGTCAACGGGCAGCGGCAGACATGACGGCCATGAGAAGTTTTCCGGAAACTTCGCCGGAACGGTCATGGAAAACTGGATTACCGGCGTATTTTCGCCAAGCGATACCAGCAGCAGCCGTTTTTCGCTGCCGTCCTCCTGCTTGATGATGACCAGCATCGAGTTTGAATTAGTGGCATATTTCGCGTTCGGAAACAGCTTCACAAGCATCGTCACCAAGTCTTCGGCATTCATATCAATCAGCCCGATATTGAGTTCCAGTTTCACATCGTTAATGGTAACCGGTTCGCTCCAGATATTTTTCGGGTTAAGCGCCGTCTCCGCGTTTCCGCTGCCGCCTTTCCCTGAATTCGGCCAGAGCGAAAAGACTTCGCTGCGGACGGGAACGGCCAGCACAATCAGCGAAACCAGCAGCAGATGTTTTATATAACTTTTCATTTTTCCAGTCCCCAGATGCGGATGCTTAAACGGTCGTAAATTCCGGGAAAAATTTTCAACATTGGAACGGCTATACGGTTCCAGCCGGGGTAAATCAGGCTGCGGCAGTTTTTCCGCCATGCCTTGAACAGCGCCGAAGCGAAAGCCTCCGGAGAGCCGCCGCCCGGTGAGTGCGGCGGCTGTCGGTTGCCGAGCGAACGGCTGGAAAACCCGGTGTCGATTCTGCCGGGGGCGACATCAATGACTTTAATACCGTAACGCTGTACTTCCGGACGGATGGTATTGGAAAACGCGGTTACCGCCGATTTTGATGCGCAGTACGCCCCCATGCAGGGAACGTAAAGATCTCCGGCGATAGATGATACGTTCATCACCGTGCCTTTCGATTCTTTCAGCAGCGGCAGCAGCATTACCGTCATGGCGTTCAGCGCAAAAAAGTTCAGTTCAAAAATGTCCCGCAAATCCCGTTCTGAAAGCTCCTCCCAGGTGGAGTAAGCGCCTTTGCCGGCATTGTTAATCAGCAGATCAACCCTGCCGAATTTTTCCGTGGTCTGTTTCAGCACTTGCTCGCGGCCTTCCGGTCTGGTGATGTCGGCTTCAATCCAGAGGTCCGGCTCAAAGTCAGGTTTGGAGCGGGATACTCCGGCCACTTTGATCCCGTGCTGCATGAATTTAGCCGCCGCGGCTTTGCCCAGACCGCTTGAGACTCCGGTGATAACGGCTACTACTGCCTGATTTTTATCAATCATTTGCTTTTAATCCATTTTCAGTGATGGAAATACCGGCATAACTGACACAATGCGAAAAATCTCCGGTCAGGTCGCCGGAGGTGGTGTAATCAACCAGTTCCGCCTGAAGTTTTTCCCCGTTGGCAATGGCCAGACGGGCGGCGGCCAGCAGGATGCGGATCGGACCGGCGCCGCAAATGGTCGCCCCTGTCCGGTTGACATAATGATTGAAGCCGTCGAGATCAAACTTAAGAATATGGTTTACAGCCCCCATATCCAGATCATGCAGATTTTTCTTAATGTCGCTTACAAACGGCTGATAGCTGAAAGCTTTGCCGTAATGCGTAAAATCGGAACTGATCACCCACAGCGTCTCCTTATTCCAGAACTGTTCCAGCGCCTGCGCCACATGCCCGGCGGTAACAACGTCAATAAACCCGGCGATTACCGGGATTATCTGCATTTCCGGATTCAGCTCGTGCAGCAGCGGCAGTTCAACTTCCAGCGAATGTTCATAATCATGCGTTTCGGATAAATTCTGAATGTATTGAGACTCGTTCCCGGAAATTGCGGCGACAGCGGCGGCGTCAACCTTCATATTGCCCAGCGGGGTGCTGTAAGCGGAGTAGTCCGCGGTGGCGATCCCGCGGAAAGGCACCCGGTGGGAAGGCGCGATTATTAATGCCCGGGAAAATCTGCCGGCATCAGCGCGCAACAGGGTTTTAATCGCCGTAAGGGCGGAATATTCGTATCCGGCGTGAGGCAGAATCACCGCTCTGGCGTCTTTCGCCGGAGTGACGTCAGGAACCTTTTTGATAAAGGCGGCTACCTGGTTGGCAAGCATTTCCGGATTGCTGGTGTAGAACCTGCCGGCGGCAAAAGTTTTTCTCACTTCCTGTTCCATGATTTCCCCTCCTTTGTTGCCTTTTCAACAGTGCCCCTCAACGCGGTTGATACAGTTTTTTGGCTATCTCCAGCAGTTTGTTGATCTGTTCATCGGTTCCGATGCTGATCCTTACATATCTGCCAGTAGTCTTTCCCGGAAAATAACGGGTTACTATCTGATTATCCCGCAGCACATCAAAAAAGTTCTTGCCATCGTTGTCCGGAGGCGCTGCAAAGACAAAATTAGCATCGGATTCAACGATTTCAAATCCCAGCGCCGCCAGCTTTTTAACCAGCCGTTTACGGGTGTTCAGGATCTTGGCAACAGTTTCCGCCAGATATTCACGGTCCTGCAATGCCGCTTTTACCGCCGCCTGAGTTAGCATACTGACGTTGTATGAATCCTTGACTTTCATCATGCCGTCAATGATTTTCGCCGATGCCAGGGCATAGCCGAAGCGGATTCCCGCCAGCGAGTAACTTTTGGACATAGTCCTGGAAATAATCACATTATCAAAGCATTTCACAAAATCCGCACAGTTGTCACCGGCAAAGTCGGCGTATGCTTCGTCAATCAGGACGATTCCGTCAAATTTCTCACAAATCTTAGCCACCTGTTTCAACGGATAGGAGCGTCCGGTGGGCGAATTAGGACGGGCGATCAGCAGCAGATTGGCTCCGTCAGCTTTCTTTACCACGTTCGCCGGCAGCGAAAAGTCTCTTTTCAGGCGGATCTTTATGCATTTCGCGCCTTGCATCCGGGCCAGAACATTGTACAGCGAATAGGTCGGATCGAAACACGCGGCGACACGTTCGCCGTCGGTGAAACATCTGATCGCCATGGTGAGGATATCATCGGAACCGTTGCCGGCAATGACATTTTCCCGCTTCACGCCATGCAGTTCGGCCACCACGTCGCGAATGCTGTCACACATCGGATCAGGATACAGTCGGAGGTGATTCAACTCAAAATTCCGGATTGCCTCAATCACTTTCGGCGACGGCGGATACGGGTTTTCATTGGTGTTAAGCTTGATCAGGTTCAGCATTTTCGGCTGTTCCCCCGGCGTATAACCATTCATCTCGTCAATATCCAGACGGAAATAGGATTTTTTATTCACTCTGATTTTCATTAATTTTACCTTTCAATCTATAGTAATTTGTTATTTTTACCGGCTTCATTGTCTCTTTGCGCCATCAAGCGAAATATTCAATTTTTCTCGCACAAAGACACAAAGAAATCCTTTTTTACCACGAAAAACATCCCGCAAAGCGGGAACATATACCCCCATGAAATCTATTTTACTCGCACAAAGCCACAAAGGCACAAAGATATTTATTGAATTTGACCATTTATAAGTCTCGTCATTCCGTCTTTCATCAACGGTTCTCCAAAATTGAATAAAAATCCGAGTTTGCATCCGGTTAACTTGAGATAAGTCAATACCTGCTTTTTGTGTGCAGCATTGATTGCCTCAATGGATTTCAACTCCAGTATCACTTTATCTTCAATCACAATATCAGCTCTGAAGCCTTCTTCAAATTTTATCCCGTGATATTCAATCGGAATCGGAACTTGCCGTTCAACTTTCAAACCGTTCAATTCAAGTTCATGAGCAAGAAGAACTTCGTAAACAGTTTCAAGAAGACCGGGGCCAAGCGCCTTATGCAGTCGAACTGCACAATTCACGGCTATTTTTCCGATTTCATCCTCATTCATCTTTGTGCCTTTGCGCCTTTGTGCGAGACATCTTTCCCGGTTATTTGATTCTGATTGACGCGCTGTTGCCGTGTGCGTCGAGTCCTTCCATCCGGGCAAAACATTCCACGGCTTTTACTTCTTTCTTCAGCGCGGCTTTCGAATACTGAATGATGCTGGAACGGCGGAAGAAACCTTCAACCGACAGTCCGCTGAAATATTTCGCGCTGCCTGCGGTAGGCAGTACATGGCTCGGGCCGGCGCAGAAATCGCCGATCGGTTCCGGCGTCCAGGGGCCGAGGAAGATCGCTCCGGCGGCCTTGATTTTCGCGGCGACCTTGGCGGCATTGCGGCACATTACCTCAAGGTGCTCAGGCGCATAACGTCCGGCAATTTCCGCTGCCTGTTTGCAGTCCTTGACTTCAATCAGAAAGACACCGCTTTTCAAAACCTTGTCAACGGCTTCCGGACGGCTCAAAGCAGTCTTCTGGCGCATAACCGCTTTTTCGACTTTGCCGATAAGCGCGGCATCGGTGCAAAGCAGCACGGCCTGTTCCAGTCCGCTGCCGTGTTCGGCCTGCGACAGCAGATCGGCGGCAATGAATTCCGGATTGCAGCTGTCGTCGGCAATAACCATGATTTCCGAAGGGCCTGCAACCATATCCAGCGCGACTTCGCCGTAAACCAGTTTCTTCGCCGCGGTCACATAGGCGTTGCCGGGGCCGACGATTTTTTCGACTTTGCGAATGGTTTGCGTGCCGTAAGCCATGGCGGCAATACCGTAAACTCCGCCGAGGCGGTAAATCTCATTGATTCCAACCTGGCTCATGGCGTAGAGCACGGCGGGGTGTACTTTGCCGTCTTTACCGGCGGGAGTGACGGCTACAATCTCTTTAACTCCGGCGGCTTTGGCGATGCCGGCAGTATGAATCACGGTCGAAACCAGCGGTGCTGTGCCGCCGGGAATATATACCCCGACACGGTCCATCGGCTGAAAACGCTCACCGACAACCACGCCGGGACGCGGCGAATGGCTCCAGGCTTTCGGGATGCGCAGTCTGGCAAAAGTTTTGATGTTGGCCAGCGCGGTCTTGACGGCGGCTTTCTCCGCCGCTCCAACCTTGAGTGACGCTGCCTTGATTTCAGCTTGCGAGACTTGGAATTCCGCCGGCTTCAGGTCAGCATGATCAAATTTTTTGGCATATTTGACGATTGCGGCGTTGCCGTTATGCTTGACGTCAGCCAGAATTTCACGGATGGATTGCTCTATTTCCGGCGGATAGGACGGGCGGCAGTAAAGCGCCTGCAGCGCCTCTTCAAAGTTTTTCTGCTTGAAACTGATCTTGATCATATTCTAAATCCTTTCTTCAGTCCAGATTAATAAGTACATTGTCAATCAGGCGGGTTACGCCGAAATATACGGCGGCGGCGTTCAGCAGGCAGCGGGTTGACTCCGACACCGGCTCCAGATTGTCCGCGTCCATGACTTCGACATAATCAACTCTGCCGCCGCCCGCAGTAATCTTTGCCGCGATGCTTTCCGCAAGACCGCACAGAGCTTTTCTGCCGTCAGTCTTAATTGCAGCTTCCGCCTCGCGGAGCGATGCGGATATTACCAGCGCGCGAGTTCTATCATCCGCGCTTAAATATTTATTTCTTGATGACATTGCCAGTCCGTCGGTTTCCCTGACAATTGGCGCGATAACGACTTCCACCGGAAAATTCAAGTCGCGGACCATGCGCTTGATCACCATTGCCTGCTGGGCGTCCTTCTGTCCGAATATCGCAACATCCGGCAGCGTCGCATTGAACAACTTCGCCACGACTGTAGTGACTCCGCGGAAGTGGGTAGGGCGGCTTTGTCCGCAAAGCCCCTGCGACAATTTTTCCTCCGAAACCCAGGTGCTGCGGTCGGGACAATACATCTCCTCCGGCTCCGGGGCAAAAACCGCATCGACGCCGCGTTTTTCGCACAAGCTCCAGTCCCGGTCGAAATCTCTGGGATATTTTGCCAGATCTTCATTCGGGCCGAACTGTGTCGGGTTGACGAAGATCGTCACGATGACGACGTCCGCCAGCTTGTGGGCCTGGTCTATCAGCGACATATGGCCTTCATGGAGATAACCCATCGTCGGCACCACGCCGATTTTTTGTGTATGGTGCGAGGCGGATTTTGAGAACTGCTGCATTTCCGCGATAGTTTTAATCAGTTTCATAAACACAGACTCCTTTAAAATAAAACAGGGCCGGAGCGGTTAACTCAGGCCCGGTTGTAATACATCCTGAATTTACGCTTTTAAAGCTCCATCATCCAATGGTGAGTATCAGGAATTTCACCATATTGAATACCGGTCACCCGGTCATAAAGCTTTTTGAGCACCGGCCCCATCGTTTCAGTATTATAAGTATAAACTTTATCGCCGTGGTGGATTTTAGCTACAGGAGTGATAACTACGGCAGTGCCGCAGGCGCCGACTTCGGCGAACGTTGTCAGTTCAGTTTCCTGAACGGGGCGTCTCTCCACCGTAATGCCGAGGTCCTCCGCGATTGTCATCAGCGATTTATTGGTGATGCTGGGCAGAATTGACGGCGATTCCGGCGTGACGTATCTGCCGTCCGGAGTAATCGCCATAAAATTGCTGGTGCCGAACTCTTCAATAAACGAATGGGTTTTTGAATCCAGAAAGAGCGCGACGGCACAGCCGTGTTTCTTGGCGATCTTCGACGGCAGCAGGCTGGCGGCGTAATTCCCGGCAACCTTGGTGTGCCCGGTGCCGCATGGCGCCGCGCGGTCGATATCGTCAACAATCATGGCCTCAACCGGTTTTATCCCGCCTTTATAATAAGGACCGACCGGAACCACCATTACGATAAATTCATAGGTCTCGCTGGCGGAAATGCCGATTTGCGGACTGGTGCCGACAACTACCGGACGGATATAGAGCGCCCCGCCGGTGCCGTATGGCGGCACATAGTCAATATTATCGCGGATAACGGTTCTTACCGCGTCGATAAATTTCGCTTCCGGGATTTCCGGCATCAGCAGATGCCGGAGCGATGAATTCAGCCGCCGGGCATTTTCTTCAGGGCGGAATATCCGCACTTTCCCGTCTTTACAGGAAAAAGCTTTCAAGCCTTCAAATGCCGCCTGGCCGTAATGCATGCAGTTCGATGCCACGGAAAGCGTAATATTATAGTCATTGTACAGCCGGCCTTCTCCCCATTTTCCGTCCTCATAGGAGAAACGGATGTTTGACCTGGTCGGGAGGAACTCAAAACCAAGTTTCGTCCATTCGATGTTCATAATCAATATCCATAAGTGTTAATAATGAAACCGGATCTCTTTCAAGCGCATCCCGGATAAAACTCTTTTTTATGAAAATCGCCACATGCAGGCAATCTTTCAAAAAATCTGTTCCAAGCCCCGGAAAATATCGTTTAACCTTGAAATTTAAGAAATCAATTCATAAAAATAAAAAAAATCGTAAAAAAATGCATCAAAACAACGTACTATAACTTTACAACCGCAATTATCAATATAAAGTTATATAAATCAAAATTCATTATTTAAAAAAATCTTAATACTTATTAACAAGGTGGAGATAGAAAGATGAAAATGTGGAAGCATTTATTCCTCGCGTTGATGGTCGTGGCAGTTGTAGTAACAACGGGTGCCGGTTGCAGTCTGTTTGACAATTCTGATCCTAAACAACTTACCGGGACGATTCCTCCTCCGATTGGCGGAGATCCCGATGATCTGGGTATTAAAGGCGATAAAGATCCCAATGCCTGGGGCAAGGGCGCGAATGACGGTTCTCTGGGCAAGATCCCGGGTGAATTTACCGCCGACCCGCGTTATGCGGGGCTGCTCAAGCCGGTTTACTTTGATTTCGACAAAGATAACATCAAGGCCGGCGAACAGGGCAAGATCGCCGCTGGCGCTAAATTCCTGCAGGAACATGCTGATTCAGTCATGATCATCGAAGGCAACTGCGATGACCGCGGTACCGAAGAATACAACCGCGCACTTGGCGAAAGACGTGCTATCGCCGTCAGAAACGCGCTGCAGGCGGCGGGTGTCCAGGATGACCGTATGAAGACCATCAGCTACGGCAAAGACCGGCCGGCGGTAGAAGGATCTTCTGAAGAAGCCAGAGCCAAGAATCGCCGCGGCGAACTGGTCCCGGCTATCAAGAATAAATAAATGATGATTTAATTCCAATCCCGGGTATCCAATGCCCGGGTTTTTTTTTCCCGCTGGGAAATATCGTAAAAATCAGTAATGTGAAATTTAAAAACTAACACAAAGGAACGAATTATGAGCAAGATTCATGCGGAACATGTTTTCACCTCCGAGTCTGTTTCGGAAGGTCATCCCGATAAAGTTTGCGACCAGATTTCAGACGCGATCCTCGACGCCTGCCTGAAAGATGATCCGAACAGCCGTGTAGCCTGCGAAACTCTCGCGACTACCGATTTAATCGTCATCTCCGGAGAGATAACCACAAAATCCCAGGTCAACTGGGAAAAAGTCGCCCGTAAAGTCGTTTCCGATATCGGTTACAATGACGGCACCATCGGTTTTTGCGCGGAAAGCTGCAAAGTAATGGTCTGCATTCATAAACAGTCCCCGGATATTTCTCAAGGCGTCACCGCCGGACAGGGAATGTTCAAGGAACAGGGTGCGGGCGATCAGGGCATGATGTTCGGTTTCGCCACTGACGAAACTCCGGAACTGATGCCTGCTCCAATTATTTACGCGCACCAGATCGTCAAGGAACTGGCCAAATTAAGAAAAACCAAACCGAAAAAATATGCATATCTGCGCCCGGACGCCAAAAGCCAGGTTTCCATCCGCTATAAAGACGGCAAGCCGACCAGAGTCGAGACCATCGTGGTTTCACACCAGCATACCCCGGATATGAAAATTGAAGAACTGACCGCGCTGGTCAAAGAAGTCGCGAAGAAAGTAATTCCAAAAAACATGATGCACGCCGGCATCAAATACTATGTCAACCCCACCGGCAAATTCGAAGTCGGCGGTCCTCATGGCGACACCGGGCTTACCGGACGCAAAATCATTGTTGACACTTACGGCGGCGTCGGCTCTCACGGCGGCGGCGCTTTCTCCGGCAAAGATCCTTCCAAGGTTGACCGCTCTGCCGCTTACATGTGCAGATACATCGCTAAAAACATCGTTGCCGCCGGACTGGCGAACAAATGCGAAGTACAGGTTTCCTACGCTATCGGCGTGGCTGAACCGCTGAGCATCAATGCCGATACCTACCGCACCGGCAAGATCAAAGATGATGCCGTGCTGGAAAAGATCATCCGTGAAGTCTTCAGCCTGAAACCGGCTGCAATCCTGGAAACGCTGCAACTCAAGAAGCCGTTCGCCAACGGCTGGAGCTATCAGGATACCGCCGCTTACGGCCATTTCGGCCGCGAAGGTTTCCCCTGGGAAAAAGTTGACAAGATCAAAGAGCTGAAAAAAGCTGCTGCCAAGTACCTTTAATCTGTAAAGACAGGAATGCCGGATGAATAAGAATACCCCTGCGGTGCTCGGAGCAGGCTCCCCGATTGTGGATTTGCTGGTCAGTACAGATGACTGCTTCCTGAAATCCATCGCCGCCGCCAAAGGCGGCATGGAACTGGTTGATCAGTCCATGATCGAATCCCTGCTCAGTAAGATTCCCGGCAATCCGGTAAAAGCTCCCGGCGGCTCCGCCGGGAATACCATTTTCGGACTCGCCCGGCTCGGCGTCCCGGTGGCTTTCCTCGGGAAAGTAGGCACTGACGCCGACGGCGATTACTACCGGAAACGTCTGGTTGAGCTCGGCGGCAAAGATACTTCTTTCCGCCTTGACAGTTCCGCCCATACCGGGCGCTGCGTCAGCATGATCACCCCGGATTCCGAGCGCACCATGCGTACCGACCTGGGCGCGGCCGCCCGCATGACGGCGGCGGAAGTCCTCGACTCCGATTTTGCCAATATCGCCCATGTTCATATCGAAGGCTATCTGCTTTTTGTCGGCGACCTGGCGGAAAAAGTGCTGTCCACCGCGAAAAAACACGGTTGCACTGTCAGCCTTGACCTGGCCACTTTCGAACTGGTTAAATTCAAACGCGATATTCTGCCCGGACTCCTGAAAAAATATGTGGACATCGTTTTTGCCAATGAAGACGAAGCCGGAGCGTTCTGCGGGGATATTTCTCCTGAACAAATGGCGGAGAAACTTGGCGAATATTGCGCTGTCGCCGCGGTTAAACTGGGTAAAGAAGGCTCCTGCATCAAAGATAAAAACGGTATCGTCCGCGTCCCCGCCGAACTGGTGAAGGCGGTTGACACTACCGGGGCCGGCGATCTGTGGCAGGCCGGATTCCTTTACGGTTATCTCAAAGGCTGCCCGATGACCGACTGCGCCAGTTTCGGTTCAATCACCGCCGCGGAAGTAGTCCAGGTGATCGGCGCTGATATTCCGGAAGAACGCTGGACCGTAATCCGCAAAAAATTACAGGCTTGAAATAAAATGTATATAGAAGCAATTTCAAAAGTATCCGGGCATTTTAAGGTTTTTCCCGGTATTTTGGCGCCTTTTGCTCGTTTTTACGTAGCGCTGCTACGCCTGAACTCACAAAAAACACCAAAATTCTCGAGAAAATTCCTGAAAATTCTTCCCGGAAGTACTTCTGTAATTGCCTCTTTAAAGAAAAGAATCATCCCGGTCATGCTGTCGGGAAAATTACTGGAGGAAGCCGGCGGTTTCTAGCGCGGCACTGTTCTTTTCTTTTGCTGAATATATAAATAAACTAATAAATGGAGAGATACTATGGATTACAAAGTAGCAGATATGAAGCTGGCGGATTTCGGACGCAAAGAAATCGAAATCGCTGAAAAAGAAATGCCCGGCCTGATGGCCACTTGCGAAAAATACGGCAAAACCAAACCGCTGAAAGGTCTCCGGATCATGGGCAGCCTGCACATGACCATTCAGACTGCGGTGCTGATCGAAACTCTGGTCAAGCTGGGCGCCGATGTCAGATGGTGCTCCTGCAACATCTTCTCAACCCAGGATCATGCCGCCGCCGCAATCGCGAAGGCCGGCGTTCCGGTTTTCGCCTGGAAGGGTGAATCTCTGGAAGAGTACTGGGATTGCACCTACCGCGCCATCACCTGGCCGGACGGCAAAGGCCCTGACCAGATTGTTGACGACGGCGGCGACGCCACACTGCTGATTCATCGCGGCTACCAGGCGGAAAATGACGCCTCCATCCTCGATGTCCCGACTGACAATCATGAACTGCAGATCATTAACAAGCTGTTGAAAAAAGTTCTCAAAAAAGATAAAAAACACTGGCACAATGTAGCGAAAAATGTTGTCGGTGTTTCCGAAGAGACCACCACAGGGGTTCACCGCCTCGTCCAGATGGAGGAGAGAAAAGAACTGCTGTTCCAGGCGGTCAACGTCAACGACTCCGTCACTAAGAGTAAATTCGATAACATCTACGGCTGCCGCCACTCGCTGACCGATGCGATCAAACGCGCACTCGACGTGCTGATTTCCGGCAAAACCGCCATGGTCTGCGGCTACGGCGATGTCGGCAAGGGTTCCGCCGAAGCCATGCGCAATGAACGCGCCCAGGTCATGGTCAGCGAAATCGACCCGATCTGCGCGCTCCAGGCCTGCATGGCCGGGTTCAAGGTCTGCACCGTGGAAGACGCCCTGCCCTATGCCGATATTTACGTCACCACCACCGGCAACAGCGACATCATCACCGCTGAACATATCAGCAAGATGAAAGATCAGGCCATCGTCTGCAATATCGGTCATTTCGACAATGAAATTCAGGTCGGTGCGCTGGAAAAATGGCCCGGTGTCAAAAAGGAAGTCATCAAAGGCAGTTTCTGCCCGGTAACCCGTTATAAATTCAAAGACGGACATTCCGTGTATCTGCTGGCTGAAGGCCGCCTGGTCAACCTGGGCTGCGCCACCGGTCACCCGAGCTTCGTAATGTCATGCAGCTTCACCAACCAGACGCTGGCTCAGATCGACATCGCCAAGAACCCGAAACGCAAAGTCGGCGTTTATCGTCTGGCCAAGAAGCTGGACGAGGAAGTTGCCGCGCTGCATCTGGCCAAACTCGGTGCCAAGCTGACCAAGCTGTCAAAAAAGCAGGCCGAATACATCGGCGTCCCGGTGGAAGGCCCCTACAAACCGGAACATTACAGATACTAATCAACTGTAATTCGATATACAGCGGGAAAGAACTGAACAAGTTTTTTCCCGCTTTTTTATTTGCGGCGGGAGTGGGAAAAGCCAGGACAATATTTCGCACAAAGGCACGAAGGCGCAAAGAAGAATTTAACAGGGATGGACAGGATGGACAGGATTTATGCTTCATCTCTGATTTTGAATCAAGATTATGATTCTCAAATCCAAATAAATGTCTTATCTTTGTGTCTTTGCGGCTTGGTGCGAGAAAATAGAATCCTATGGAATATTTCACACGGAGATACGAAAATGAATAAAATCGGAAGAAATGATGGTCTTCTGAAAATCATATTGTTGCAAGTGTCGATATATAGTGCTATATTTCTTGTATATCAAAAATAATTATACATTTGCAGAGGTATATCTTGTATAAAAGAAATCTTTACATACGAAAAATTACTCCTTTTTTGGGTAAGCCAGTGGTAAAGGTTATCACAGGAATGCGACGCTCCGGCAAAAGCTGTCTGGTCCGGTTGCTGATCGACAAGTTAATGGCAGATGGCGTAAACCGCGGGCAAATCGTTTATATTGACAAGGAATCGTATGAATTTGACGCAATACACACCTATCATGATCTAGCTGCGCATGTCAAAGCGGCACAGCAGAACGCTGGCGGGATCTGCTATGTTTTTGTTGACGAAATCCAGGAGATACAGGAATGGGAAAAAATCGTTGCGGACTGGTCCGGGCGGCACGATATTGACGTGGTAATTACCGGTTCAAATGCCAGTCTCCTTTCCGGCGAACTCGCGACGCTGCTGGCTGGAAGATTCGTTGAAATCCGGATGTTCCCGCTGTCATTTTCCGAGTTTCTGACTTTCAACGAATTGCAGAAAACGGAGACCCCGGAGGCGTTCAAACAATTTTTGTACTACGGCGGACTGCCCGGACTGCACGAACTGGGGCAGTTGTCTGATTCTACATTCCGTCCGTTTGTCGCAGGTGTTTACGACTCGATTATGCTGAAAGACATTGTGCGGCGGCATCAGGTGCGGAACTACGTACTGCTCGAACAGGTCGGCCGCTATATTTTTGACAACATAGGCAATCTCACAAACGCCAGCCGGATTAATGCTTTTCTGAAAAGCCAGAAACTATCCGTCGGAGTGGACACCATCCTGAACTATATGCGGTGGTTTGCGGATGCTCATCTGACTCACCGTCTTTTACTGTACGATATCAAAGGACGGCGTCATCTGGAGGTTAACGAGAAGCATTTTGTGGCGGATTTAGGACTGCGCACCGCCGCAATCGGTTATCGGGCGGATGATATCGGCGGGATGCTGGAAAATGTGGTATGTATCGAGCTTCTCCGGAGAGGTTACCGTGTCTCTGTCGGCCGGATCGGAGAGCTTGAAATTGATTTTGTGGCAGAGCGTGACGGCATGAAGACATACATCCAGGTCGCATATCTGCTGCCGTCCAGAACGACTGTTGAGCGTGAGTGTGCGGCGCTGCTGGCAGTTAAGGATAACTATCCCAAGCTGTTGCTGACTTTGGACCGCGAGATGGGAAACGATTACGAGGGAGTGCGCCGTCTTTATCTTCCGGATTGGCTGAATGCTGTCGAAGAAGGCGAAAACACCGGCAATATATGCAATATTTAGTATATATCAAAAATAAATAGTAAAATTATAAATATTTCTTGTATAGACGAAATCTTTTTATAAAATCATCCTGTATATCCTGTCCATCCCTGTTAAATTTCCCTTTGCGGCTTAGTGAGAGAAAAAATAACGTTCAGAATCACGGTTAAATAAAGCTCTGCACCCAGGCGCGGACGTCGGCGTAGCGGTATTTTTCCAGTGTGCCGAATCCGGCCAGCTGCTTGGCTTTGATCTTTGAAATCAGCGGGACGGTGATGCCGCACAAAAAGCGGGTGATCAGGTCCGCAGTGGCGGGAACAGACAGCTTTGCCGCAAACGGGCCGGTAAGTTCTTCAAAATTGTAACCGGACAGCGGTTTGAGCGAAATACTGCTTTTAATGTCCGCTTTGCCTTCAAGACAGACCGAGCAGTGATTGCATTTTTTCCAGTTCAACTCTTCGCCGAAATAGGTCGCCAGCGCATAACTCAGACAGACATCCCCGGCAAACACACGCACCATCTTTTCAATCCGTTCGACTTCCGCCAGCTCTTTCCGCCGGAACAGCAGATCCAGTTCCCCGGTCAGTTTCTCAATGTCAAAACTTGGCGAAGTAACGCCGAAAACTTCCGTCATTTCTTTCGCTTCCAGTTTGATATAGCCTTTCTGGTCAAAATACTCCAGCGCGGTCGTAACCCGTTCGCGGTCCCCGCCGCAGCCCTCTTTGATGGTATCAAAGTTCACGGTTGACCAGACCCGGCTCTTCTGCACTCCGGCAAACAGCGCCTCGGTAAAACGGCGGCGGTCGCCGTTGAACTTGGCGGCAATCTCCTCGTCCGGAATAATATTGCTGTAGCGGTAGTCGGAAAAATAGGAGTAGAGCGGCTTGATGATGCCTTTCATTTCCAGATACACCAGCAGAGTCTTCAGGGTAAGGATGCGGATATTGGACACCGAAGACAGGTTGTTCAGCTTAAACTCCCAGTTCGAGCCATTGAGCGGAATAGCTTGCAGTACCCGCCGGATATTGTCCGCTTCCGGGGTGTCCCCGTAAATGAAATTTTCCAGCACGTTGATATTATCCAGATTAGCCAGCACATAGCAGTCGGAATTCAGCCCGTCGCGCCCCGCTCTTCCAATCTCCTGACTGTAATTTTCTATTGATTTGGGCAGATCGTAGTGGATGACCCGCCGGATATCGCGTTTATCAATGCCCATGCCGAACGCGATCGTCGCGACGATGCAGTTGACCTGGCCGTCCATGAATGAGTCCTGAATGCGTTCGCGGTCTTCATGCTTCATCCCGGCATGATAGGCGATGGCGTTAACCCCTTTCCCGTTAAGGAATTCCGCCACGGTTTCAGCGGTCTTCTGCAAGGTCACATAGACAATCGCCGGCTGTTCCGGCGCATCTTTCAGCAGTTCGTACAATACGTTGTCCTTGTCATCGGCCACCGGTTTCACCCATAGCCGCAGATTGCTGCGGTAAAAACCGGTAACGATCACCGAGTCGCGGTGCAGATTGAATTTGGCGCACATATCAGTGATTACCGCCGGAGTCGCGGTCGCGGTCAGCAGTAAAACCTGCGCGACATTGAATTCGCGCTGGTAAACCGGCAGTTTCAGATAGTCAGGACGGAAATTATGCCCCCACTCGGAGATGCAGTGCGCTTCGTCAATAACCATCAGCGAAATAGGGACTCCGCTGAGAAATTTACGGAAACGCTCGTTTTTGAAACGCTCAACCGCGATCAGCAGGATTTTGTAATATCCCGATCTGACTTTTTCCATGACCTCCCGTTCCTCGTCGCGGCTGAGCGAGGAATCAATCCGCGCGGCGGCGATGCCTTTGGCCGACAGGAACAGAAGCTGGTCCTGCATCAGCGCCAGCAGCGGCGACACGACCAGGGTAAGGTGCGGCAGATGCAGCGCAGGCAGTTGATAACAGAGTGATTTACCGGAACCGGTGGGGAAAATCGCCGCGGCCGACTGTCCGCTGACGATGCGGTTGATGACTTCCTTCTGCCCGGCCTTGAACTCATTAAATCCGAAATGTTTTTCCAGGGTCTGATGTATCATCAATGCTTTCCGTTCTTATTGTCTTTGTTTAATATTTCTCTATGGCTAAGTCTTTCCCAGAGATGATTAAGTATAACCGTTCCAGTAGTTTTTTCAATCACATGTATAATGGTGTACGCCGATTACAGTGCCTTCTGTTCCGGTTCTTTGTGGGCGGCGGCTTTAAGTCGCCATCTTGCGGCTTCTGCTTCATCTTTCGCAACTCCTTCGCCGGAAGCATAACAGCGGGCAAGTTCGCGCTCTGCGTATGCATATTCCTGATCAGCGGCTTTACGCCACCATTTTACGGCTTCGGTTTTGTCTTTTGTCAATCCGGGATAACCATTGTCATAACATTCCCCCAGCCTATACTGTGCTTCTGCATACCCTTTTTCTGCGGCCTTTCTCCAAAACTTTAAAGCCTCAGCGTGATCGGACCAAATACCGGAACCACAATCATAACAACAGCCTAACCCGTACAGCGCTTTCGCGTCGCCTGTTTCCGCAGCTTTGCGACGTTCAATATAACTATTTAATTCTCCAAGCCTAACCGGAGCACTTTCTGATCCGTTTTTCACTGCGAGGCGATACCATTTCGCGGCTTCGACCTCATTCCTCTCCACCCCCCATGCAGTTGTATAACAATGCCCTAACAAACTCTGAGCTTCCGAATGTCCCTGTTCCGCAGCTTTGCGCCACCATTTTGCAGCGTCGGCTTTATCTTTTGCCACGCCGTCACCTTTTAAATAACAAAATCCTAAACAATACTGCGCTTCTATATGCCCCTGCTCAGCAGCCTTGCGATACCATTTTGCTTGTTCAACCCAGTTTTCTGAGTTACCTTTGCCACGATAATAACTAGCGCCAAGAGAATACTGAGCTTCTGTCAGTCCCTGTTCGGCGGCTTTTCGCCACCATCCTTTCGCGTCTTCACGGCTTCCATCCACGCCATAACTGTTTGCATAACAAATACCAAGCATATACTCTGCCTTCGCATACCCTTGTTCTGCTGCTTTGCGATACCATTTTACAGCTTCAACATTATCTTTTGTTATTCCGGCATATCTATTATAACCAAACCATAAATTATTCTGTACCGGAAAAATCCACGGCTGCTCAGCGGACTTCCGCCACTTTTTTAAAGTTTCGTCTTCATCCTTTGAGCCTCCGTTATAATAGCATTCACCTAGTTCATACTGTGCTTTCGCATTTCCATATTCTGCGGCATTTTTGATGCAAAATATTTTGAATGTTGAATTTCCGGAAAGCAACGGCAGACAGAACTGTATTGCTCCATATAAATACAGTACTGTCAATATAATAACAGCCGCAGAGATTCTCCACCTACCAATAATTTGGTGCTGAACAACCAACTTCCCATCCCGGTCCCAGGCAGTTCTTCCGTTCTTTTTTAGACTATTATATGCAAGAATATTAGTTACAAGCGAAACCAGCGGAATACCCAGGCCTTCGCCACGCCACCAGACACGGACTGACCGGGTTATCGCTCCGGAATAATTAAATTTCGTTCCATCATCCGTCCGCAACTTTATTCTTAAAAGCGCTTTCCCCGGAGTGGTGCCACAAAAAGCAAGCATGATTGATTCAAAAAAGACATAAGCCGTCAACAGCAGCAAGGTTAAATTTATGCTGGAAAAATCCAGTATTGTCGGATAAAAGATTTGCAAAACAACGCCTGCCAGTAATCCGAAAATACCGTAATCTATCATTCGAGCCCAGAACCGAACCCATGGCCGTACTTGCGGATCAGGGTTCTCTGTTGAATCTGCTAATTGTTTGTCTTCTGTGTCAGATTTCAGCATCTGTAGTTGCTCGCAAAATTAATGTACACTTTACTGCACATTGGTATTATTATTTCATTCCTCTTCTTTCAAACCGGTATTTTACTATAATACAGAATCGGCCTGTTTGCAATTCTGCGGAAAGACAGTTTTTTGCAATGAATGCGGAGTTTAAAAAATTCACTTTAAGCGTTTTTGAACCTGCCTGCGCCATTCCGGTTGACAAATTACCTAATGTATAAAAGGACACGCGCCGGGAATTAAGGTTTTTGGTTAACTTTCACGGAACAATTGAAATTTGAAAATTGAAAGTGGAAAATTGAAAATGAAAAGCAAGAAAAGGCAAGACAAGCGAGAAAAGTTGAAAGCTTGAGAGCCAGGGAAACAGAGGCAAAACATTCTGCACATGAGTGTCCAAAATGTATAAGTTTATAAAAGGCATAGTCTGGTTTCCGGAAAACCGGAATGGGGCTTATGGGTCCTATGGGGCCAATGAGACATATAGGCATGGGTGTCCAAAATGAGCTTGATGGGTGTCCAAAATGGGGTGCCCGCGGACGCGGGAGTGGAAAGCGAGACAAGCGAGACAAGCTAGACAAGCTAGACAAGCGAGACAAGCTAGACAAGCGAGACAAGCTAGACAAGCGAGACAAGCGAGACAAGCGAGACAAGCGAGACAAGCGAGACAAGCGAGACAAGCTAGACAAGCTAGACAAGCGAGACAAGCTAGACAAGCTAGACAAGCTAGACAGGCTAGAAAAGTTATGAAGACAGGGTGCAGGAGGGGTGTCCAAAATGTCCAAAAAGACAATTGAAACTGGAAACCTGAAAAGCGGGGAAATTGCAGAATGCCTCCCAGGCCTGCCAGTCCTCCAAGTCCTCCAAGTCCTCCAAGTCCGAAACCGCATATGCACATGGGGTGTCCAAAATGTCCAAAATGAGTGGCAAGGCTGTCCAAAATGTCCGTGGCGTCCGTTTTGTCCGTCATGTCCGTGGGCTGTTTTTTTGAAAATAAACTTGCAGACCGGGCAAACTTATAATATCTTTCATAAACCGCAAGCTCCGGGGTAACAATATGGATCTTCAATTCAGTTCCGGAAACGAGTCGCTGGATCATGTTCTTGGCGGCATCCGCCAGGGCGATAATTGTGTCTGGCAGGTTGACCATATTGAGAACTACCGTTATTTCGTCAATGCGTTTGTCCGGAAAGCCGCCGCTGACGGAAAGAAGATCATCTATTTCCGTTTCGCCCCGCATGAATCCCTGATTCCGGCAGATGTCCAAGTGAATGAGTATAAGTTCGAACCGGAAAAAGGGTTTGAAAACTTTTTGATCGGTATTCTGGATGTCATTGACGAACACGGAACCGGGGGCTGTTATGTTTTCGATTCGCTTTCCGACCTGGCGGCGGACTGGAACTGCGACCGGATGCTGGGATGCTTCTTCATGCTGGTCTGTCCGCATCTGTACAAACTTGATACCGTGGCGTATTTTGTCATCATCCGCAATATGCACGGCCCGCTGGCCACCGACATCATCCATAACACCGCCCAGGTGGTGATTGACATCTACGCGGGCAAAGAGCACACTTACATTCAGCCGATAAAGGTTAAGAACCGCTATTCGCCGACGCTGTACATGCTGCACATCCGCCGCGACGACGTGTTTATGCCGGAAACCCGCAGTTATGTCGTGTCAAAGATTCTCGGCGGCATCGAACAGCCCTGGCTGAACTTTGCCATTGACCGTCCCGGTATCTGGACCAACATCATTATCAACGCCAAACGCCTGCATGACCAGCTGCAGTCCGGCACCATCAGCCTGCCGCCGGAAGCTGACCGCGAAGCGTTGCGCCGGAAGCTCATCCGGATGATGATCACGGAGGATGAATCGGTTTTCAAATTAAGCTGCAAATACTTTGAACTGGGCGATCTGATCGCCATCGCCAAACGGATGATCGGCACCGGCCTGATCGGGGGCAAATCCGTCGGCATGCTGCTGGCCCAGTCCATCATGAAAAAGGCCGACCCCAAATGGGAGACCAGGCTGGAGCCGCACGACTCTTTCTTCATCGGCTCCGACGTATTCTACACTTACATCATCCAGAACGACTGCTGGTGGGATCTGCGCCGGATCAAACGTTCGACCGGCGACTTTTCCGCCGCCGCTGAATTCAGGCGCAAAATCATGCATGGGCATTTCCCGAAAGACGTCGAGGAACGGTTCAAGCTGATGTTGAATTATTACGGGCAGAGCCCGATTATCGTGCGTTCCAGCAGCCTGCTGGAGGATGCCTACGGCAATGCGTTCTCCGGCAAATATGAGAGTTATTTCTGCGTCAACCGCGGCTCGCCGGAGGAGCGCATGGAGGCATTCACCGAGGCGGTCAGGAACGTTTATGCCAGCACCATGAACGAAAACGCGCTGGCATACCGGCTGCACAAGGGGCTGCTGGAAAAAGAGGAGCGCATGGGGCTGCTGGTTCAGCGCGTATCCGGCAACTTCCACGAACATTCCTATTTTCCGCAAATCGCCGGGGTCGGCTACTCATTCAATCCATTCGCCTGGAATAAGAAGATCGATCCCTCCAAAGGGGTTTTGCGCATGGTCTTCGGCCTGGGCACGCGGGCAGTGGAGCAGCATGCGGGCGACCATACCCGGATCGTGGCGATCAACCAGCCGCTACTGCGCCCGGAATCCGGCGCCGGCCAGATCGGGAAATACAGCCAGAAAATCATGGACATCCTGAGTTTCAATTCCAACAAACCGGAATCCGTCAAATTCAGCGATATCGCCGGCAATGAAAATATTCCGGCGCTGTCGCTTTTCGCTTCAAAAGACGAGGAGATGCTGGAGCGGGCGAAGCAGATGAACGTCAAAAAAGTCTTCCCGTGGATATTGTCTTTTGAAAAACTGCTCACCTGTACGGAATTTATTCAGGACATGGGGGAAATCCTCAAAACGCTGGAAGAAGCCTACAGCCATCCGGTGGACATCGAATACTCGGCCAACTTCGTCAATGAGGAGGAATACCGGATCAACATCCTGCAATGCCGCCCGTTTCATTTTACCGGCAACGGCAAAGAACTGGCTGCCACGCATAACATCCAGGACGAGAATATCCTGCTCCGGACATTCGACCCGCTGCTGGGGCAGAGCAAATACGATCCGGTCGGCAAAATCATTTATATCGAGCCGGAGCGCTACAGTTCAATGTCCATCCAGGACCGCTACGCCGTCGCCCGGCTGATCGGCGGGATCACGAACCATTTCACCCATGACGATAATATCATGCTGATCGGTCCCGGCCGCTGGGGCACGGCGATGCCGTCGCTGGGCATTCCGGTCAATTTCAATGAAATCAAGAATGTCTCCGTGCTGTGCGAACTGGCGCTGATGCACGAGAATCTCAGTCCGGATATTTCACTGGGAACGCATTTTTTCAACGATCTGGTGGAAATGCAGATCATGTATATATCCATGAACATAATGAGTCCAGGCAACCTGTTCAACCGCCATTTCATCACGGGCGCGCACAACCTGCTGCCGGACATCATTCCCGCCGGCGCCGCCATGGCGGATACGGTTTTCGTCGTTGACGCCGCTTCCATCAAACAGGATTACGCCTGCTATATTCATGCCGACACGGTGAAACAGAAGGGTATGGTTTTTTTCCGGAAAGGAGACGAAAAATGAATCGAAGCATTGTGCAGTATTTACTGGACAGCATCAAACCGCTGGGCATTAAAGACGTCTTCGGAGTGCCGGGGGATTTTTCATTTCCGCTGAGCGACGCGGTCTGCAATGACCCGGAGCTGCGCTGGATCGGCAACTGCAACGAGCTTAACGCCGCCTATGCCGCCGACGGTTACGCCAGAATCAACGGTTTTGCCGCGCTGGCGACGACATTCGGAGTCGGGGAACTTTCCGCCCTTTGCGGCGTTGCCGGGGCTTACGCCGAGCATCTGCCGGTAATCCATATCGTCGGCATACCGCCGACAAAAACCATGCTGAATAAACGGATAGTCCATCATACGTTCGGCACCGGCAATTTTGAAATCTTCAAACAGGCTTCCGCCAATATGGTTTGCGCCGCCGCGACCCTGACCCCGGAGAATGCCGTTTCCGAAATCAAACGGGTGCTTGAGGCGGCGGTCTACCATCACCGGCCGGTATATTTCGCCATTCCGCAG
This sequence comes from uncultured Lentisphaeria bacterium, assembly GCA_903840185.1. Lineage (GTDB taxonomy): Bacteria > Verrucomicrobiota > Lentisphaeria > Victivallales > Victivallaceae > CAIPAT01. The sequence continues at coordinate 25,552 of CAIMFA010000511.1, forward strand.
GATTACGGCAATCTGCCGGTCATCGGGCAGGAGGAGATTGGAGCATTGACCATTCCGCAAAGCGACCAGGCGACATTGCGGGAGGCCGTTGCCGCAATCCTGGACAGATTAGCAAAAGCGGCATCACCGGTTATTCTGGCCGGCTACCTGATCCGGCGCCTGAATCTGCAGGATACGGCAACCAGACTGATTGAAAAGACGAATCTGCCGTTTGCGACAATGTTTATGGATAAAACCACGCTGGATGAATCGCTCAAACAGTATATCGGTATTTATGACGGCAGAATCATGAATCAGGAAGTCAGGGATTTTGTCGAAAACTGCGACTGCGTGTTAAATATCGGCGCGCTCTGGAGCGACTTCAACACCGGGGTTTTCAGCGCAAATATCGACCGGACGAAGATGATTTCCATCATGCATCATCATGTGACCGCCGGTTATGCGGCATACGTGAATGTCGAGATGGAGGATGTTCTCAACGGCCTGCTGCAACTGGCCGGACCGGAAACCGCAGTCCGCGCAGAGGTCAAAAAACTCGGGCCGCCGCAGGGGCTTCCGGACGCAAAGATTACTCCGGACTACTTCTATCCCGCGCTGGAGGGATTTTTTAAACCCGGGGACATCGTGGTGGCTGAGACCGGAACCGTATCCATGGGCCTGGGTTTCGCCAAAATGCCGGAAAACGCAATGTTCCTGAACCAGACGTTGTGGTGTTCAATCGGCTGGGCGACGCCTGCGGCGCTGGGCGCGGCCATTGCCGCTCCCGGACGGCGCGTGGTGTTGATCACCGGCGACGGTTCGCATCAATTTACAGCCCAGGAAATAAGCCAGTTTGCCCGCTTCGGACTGAAACCGGTGATTATTGTACTCAATAACGACGGCTATCTGATTGAGCGGCTGTTGTGCAAAAATCCCGACATCTACTACAACGATCTGGCGCAGTGGGAGTATACAAAACTGCCGGAGGCGTTCGGCGGCAAAGACTGGCTGTCGGTTAAAGTCACAAAAAATGGCGAACTCGAAAACGCGCTCAGGCAAATCGGGGAAAGCGGCTGCGCCGCTTATGTTGAGGTCTGCATGGACAAAATGGCAGCCTCGGAGCTGGCGGTAAAGATCCACGATTCGATAAAGAATCTGTATTCATAACAGTATACAGATTGGACAAATATGAGATTAGAGGCTATTTTTAGTCAATCGGCTGATAATCAATAAATTAGACATATCTGGAAGGAAGTCTGATAATGACAAATTTTATAATCGTGCTTTCAGCAGTTCTAACACTGGCGACCGGCGGCCTGCAGCCGCTGGCAACAGGAGGCGGCGGTACGGCCGCAACGGTGAAAAACTCCGCTATCACCAATACCAACCAGAATGTGGAAAACAAAGCATCCGATAATTCCACGATCAATTCCGGTATCAGCGCCCGCGGCGCGACGATCAAAAACTCAACCATTATCAACACGAATCAGGGCGTCAACAATACCGCCGCCAAAGATTCTAAAATCAACTCCGGCATCATCGCCGACGGCGCGACGATCACAAACAGCAAACTGATGCAGAACGCCAATATCCAGGTGAATAATCTGGCGCTGAACGAATCCAGAATCAATTCGGGCATTGAAGCCGAAATGGCGGAACTGAAAGAAGCCAATATAACCAATATCAACTCTCAGGTAAACAACACCGCGCTGAGCGGGTCAAAAATAAATTCCGGGGTTATTTTAAATGGCGCCAATGTAAAAAATTCGACCATCGCCAATAAAAACACCAACGTCAACAATCTTGCGATCAAAGACTCGATAATCAATTCAGGCATCGACGCCACCGGCGCAGTGATAAAAAACGCTAAAATCAGCAACGACAATACCAAGGTGGACAATACCGCGACCAATAAATCAAAGGTCAATTCCGGCGTTGATCTTGGCGGACAGGAGTAATCCAAGGCGGGCTTTGCCCGCAACCCGAAATACAGGGAAGTCAGGAGTCAGAAGTCAGGAGTCAGAATAAAGCTTAAAACCAGAGACCAATAACCAATAAAACTATAGAAATCTAAAACAAAGATATAATATGAGAACAACACAAATGATAAATTTAAAAACAGTGATGAGCATGTTTGCCCTGCTGGTTTCGGTTTCATTGTATTCCGGCGAATCGGATTCAAAAAACTATTCGGACTGGGATAAAAATATTGTTAAAGCTTACAACAGCAATCCGAGAAATACGGCGGAAGTGTATGCCAATTCCATGCTCATCCTGGAAAAGGCTTCCAAAGAGGAGAACACCAACGGCACGGCCTGGCAGTTGAAGGCACGGAAACTGATTACGGTATCGTGTTTCTATGAATGTACTCAGGCCATTGACAAAAAGCTCTACAAGCAGGCGTATATCTGGGCGAAACGCGGCGAAAAAAACGGGACGGCATTTGGCAAAGTCGGCGAAGTGCCGGTCAAAAACCTTTATGACTATTTAACTTTCGCGACTAAAGAATTGCAGGAAACCCCGATGGTGAAAAACAGCAGTCCGGATGAACTGGCGCTGCGGGAACTCATCTCCAGGGGAACAGTTTTAATGGCGCAATTACAGAACGGCTCAAGTTTTCTTATAGAAGGCGTCAGTTTCGTTTTGCCGGTCAATATTTTGTGAAAAACAACCACTACGGAGAGAATAGATAATGTTTAAATATGCCGCCGGTCTGATTGCCGTATGCATTCCGCTGATCTTTTTAAATCTTGGCTGTTCCTCCGTCGGCTCCTACCAGTCCAAGGAAGTCACCGATAAATCCATCCGCAACAATATTCTCCAGCAATGCTCGCAGTATGAGGGGCCGATGCGCAATCCGGTGATCGTCATTCACGGCTTTCTCGGTTCAAAACTGCGCAAAACCGCGGACGGCAGGGAAATCTGGGGATCGTTCAGCCCGCTGGATTCGGTGTTCGGACCTTACGATCAGCAGATCCGGGATTTGGCCTGCAAAATGTCCAAGGGCAGCAGCCTGACGGAACTGGATAAAACCGTTGAGCCATACTCGTTCCTGGAGATGGTGAAAGTTCAATTCCTGGGGATTCCGGTCAATGTAAACGCTTACGAAGACATGCTGTCCATCCTGCGGAATTCCGGATATACTCAATATGAAAGACCGCTGCCGGAGGGCAAACACTTCTATTCTCTTTTCCCTTACTATTACGACTGGCGCCGCGACCTGCCGTATAATGCCGCCAGGCTGCACGAGTATATCCTGGAGAAAAGAGCCTATCTGCAGAAGAACTACGAAAAACTTTACGGGCTCAAGAACTATGACGTCCAGTTCGATATCGTGGCGCATTCGATGGGCGGACTGCTCGCCGGATACTATCTGCGCTACGGCGACGCCGACCTGCCGGCGGACGGATCAGCGCCGGAGCTGACCTGGAAAGGCAGCCATTATGTTGACAAAATACTGATTGTCGGCACGCCTAACGCCGGATTTCTCGATACCTGCCAGGAATTGATTTACGGCTTGCAGGTGGCCCCCGGCACCCCGACTTTCCCACCGGCGATGCTCGGAACTTTTGCCACTTACTATCAGATGATGCCGACATACGGTTTCCGTTCCGTGCTGTATGAGGATGACCCCAACGGCGCGGAAGTGGATATTTTCAATCCGGAGGTGTGGATTCAAATGAAGTGGGGTCTGGCTGACCCAGCCCAGGACAAATACCTGCAAATACTGCTGCCGGATGTTAAAGACCCGCAGGAAAGACGCGCCATAGCTCTCGACCATCTGACCAAATGCCTGCGCCGGGCAAAGCAATTTTCGGCCGCGATGCAGGTGAAAGCCAGACCGCCGGATAATGTCGCATTATTCCTCTTCGCCGGCGATGCGATAGAGACCAGCCGCACGGCGACGGTCAACCGCAAAACCGGGGAATTCAAGGTCGTTGAATACGCTCCCGGCGACGGCAAAATCCTTACCTCGAGCGCGCTTTTCGATCTGCGTGAAGACGGCTACTGGACGCCGTATCTGCGCTCGCCGATCACCTGGCACGGCACTTTTCTGCTGAACGCCGCCCACATGGGAATAACCAAAAGCAGCGCGTTCAACAGCAACGCCTCGTTCTGCCTGCTGGTGACTCCCAGCGTAAAACAGGATAAACGGGATAAAAAGACGCTCGATCTGCGCCAGGAGCTGCCGAAAACAATCCAGTACCTGGGCGACGGCATGTTCGATGAGAAGAATGATAATCCGGCTCCGGCGGCAAAGCCGGCAAAGTGATATGAATTCCGCTCCGTCACTGACGGAGCGGAATCGGGAAAGTCTAACCTAAATCGGCTACTACCGGAGTTCTGGCGGCTCTGGTTTCGTCCATCCGTTTTACCGGAGTCTTCACCGGGGCCTGCTGAATCTGTTCCGGATTCGTCTCGGTCATTTTGGCGATCTCGATCATCGCTTCGATAAAGCTGTCAATCGTATCCTTCGACTCGGTCTCGGTCGGCTCGATCATCAGCGCTTCCGGGACAATCAAGGGGAAATATATCGTCGGCGGATGATAACCGCGGTCAATCAGGGCCTTGGCGATATCCAGCGCGTGGACGCCTTTAGCCACCTGACGGCTTGCGGAAAATACACATTCGTGCATCGAGAAACGGTTATATTTCTGGTCGTAATAAGGCGCCAGGCGGCAGCGGATGTAATTCGCGTTGAGCACCGCGTTCTCGCTGACTCTCCTGAAGCCTTCCCTGCCCAATGTAAGCATATAAGCATAGGCGCGCAGGATTATGCCGAAATTGCCGTAGAAAGGCGCAATGTAGCCGATGCTGTCCGGATAGTCATATTCCAGCGCGTAAGTGCCGTCAGAACGCTTGGCGACGCGGGAAATGGGCAAATACGGAACGAGCTTTTCCGCCACGCCGACCGGACCCGAACCGGGGCCGCCGCCGCCGTGCGGAGTCGAGAACGTTTTATGCAAATTGACGTGCATCACATCAAAACCCAGATCGCCGGGACGGACCCGCCCGATAATGGCGTTGAAGTTGGCGCCATCGCAGTAGCACAGGCCGCCCGCTTCATGAACCAGACGGCAGATTTCCTTGACGTTGGGGTCAAAGAGGCCCAGCGTGTTGGGACAGGTCAGCATCAGGCCGGCGACTTCCGGGCCGAGATGTTTCTTCAAATCCTCCAGATCCACGTTGCCTTCGCTGTCGGAGGCGATTTCGACAGTGTCAAAACCGGCGACCGCCGCGCTGGCGGGGTTGGTGCCGTGGGCGGCGTCGGGGATCAGCATGACTTTGCGTCTGTCATCATTGCAGGCTTTATGGTAAGCGGCAATCAGCATGACGCCGGCCAGTTCGCCGTGCGCGCCGGCCAGCGGCTGCATGGTGCAGGCGGAGAATCCCAGCAGTTCGCTGAGAATGCGCTCCGCTTCGTAAATCACCGCCAGCGCGCCCTGGGTGAGCGCGCCGCCGTGCCGCAGCTGCGGCAGCAGGGGATGCAGTTCGGCGAATCCCGGCAGCGCCGCGATCCGCTCATGGAATTTCGGATTGTATTTCATGGTGCAGGAGCCGAGCGGATAGAAATTGGTATCCACGCCCATATTTTTACGGCTCAGCGCGGTAAAATGACGGATTACCTCCTGTTCGGAAACTTCCGGCAGTTCGGCGGATTTTTTCCGGCGGAACTGCGGCGGAATGGCGTTAACTTCCGGCACATCGGCCTTCGGGATGGAAGATCCTCTGCGACCGCTTCTGCTTATTGAGAATATCAGTTTCACAGTACAGCCTCCAATGCATTAGCCAGGGCTTTGATTTCTTCCCTGGTGCGTTTTTCCGTTACGGCGATCAGCAGCTGGTTCTTCCGGTCGGGATAGTAGCGTCCGAGCGGGAATCCGGCGGCAAAACCTTTGTCAATCATTTTGCCGACAACTTCGGCGGCGTCGCCGGGCAGGCTGATCACGAATTCATTGAAGAACGCATCGCCGCCGACCGGCTTCACCCCGTCTATTTTCAGTATTTCGCTGCGGGCGAACGCGGCTTTGGCGGCGCAGAGTTCAGCGACGTCAATCAGCCCCTGCTTGCCCATGCAGCAGAGATAAACCAGCGCGGTGAGCGCGCAGAGACTTTCGTTGGAGCAGATATTGGACATGGCGGAGGCGCGGCGGATGTGCTGTTCGCGGGTTTGCAGTGTCAGCACGAAGCCGTCTTTACCGTCCGAATCAACGGTGCGCCCGCAGATTCTGCCCGGCATCTTGCGCATATGTTTTTCCGTGGTGGCCATGAAACCGAGATACGGGCCGCCGAAACTCAGCGGAATACCGATGCTCTGGCCTTCGCCGGTAACAATGTCAAAGCCCATTTCGCCGGGCGGGGTAAGCACAGCCAGCGCCACCGGATAACAGGAGCAGACCGCCAGCGCGCCTTTGGCATGGGCATGGGCGGTGACTTCCCCCCACGCTTCAATCGTGCCGAAAACGTTCGGATATTGAACAATCACGCAGGCGGTGTCTTCTGTGATCGCATCCATCAGCTGTTTCTGAGCGGAATCGTCGGTTCCGGACGGGACCTGAATCAGTTCGATGTCCAGGTTGCTGCTGTAGCATTCGATCATCCGGCGGAAAATCGGCGATACGGCCTCGGATATCACCGCCTGGCGGCGGCGGGTGATCCTGCCGGCCATCATCATGGCTTCAAACAGCGCGGTTCCGCCATCGTACAGCGAGGCATTGGCAACGAACAGCCCGGTCAGCCGGCAGATCATCGACTGGTATTCATAAATCGCCTGGAGTGTGCCCTGCGAGGCCTCCGGCTGGTACGGCGTATAAGCAGTGTAGAATTCGGAGCGTCCGGTGATTTCACCGACCGCGGCGGGAATTATATGGTCATAATATCCGGCTCCGAGAAAGTTTACGAGTTGAGTGGCGTTTCTGGCTGCAAGTTCATTGAGGTGTCTGACCACCTCGTATTCAGACAGCCCGGAATGCAGAGTGTCCAGAGACGGCGGCGGCGACTTGATCTGCGCCTTTTCCCACATCTGTTCAAAACTGTCGCAACCGATAGTCTTGAACATTTCTTTGACATCCGCCTCAGTATTGGCAATGTACGGCAATTGAGCATACCCCCTGTTAAAATTAATGCAATAAAAAGCGACAAACCCGGCTTTCTCCGCTGTAAGAAAAAACCGGGTTGCAAATCACGGTCAAGCTCAGGACAGCTCTTTCAGATACTTTTCGTAGGCATCGACGTTCATCATATCGTCAAGCTCGGAGGTGTCGATATTGGTGAGCTTGCAGAGCCAGCCTTTGTCTTCGGGGGATTCATTGATCAGGTTCGGCTCGTCTTCGAGCGCGTCGTTGATCATGACCACTGTTCCGCTGACCGGGCTGTAAATGTCGGAGGCAGCTTTGACTGATTCGACTACGCCGAGGGTGTCGCCGACGATGAAATCATCATCTTCGGACGGCAGTTCGACGTAGGTGATGTCGCCCAGCTGCTTTGCGGCATATTCGGAAATGCCGATTGTTGCTTCTTCGCCATGGATTTCAACCCATTCATGATCTTCTGAATAGTACTTCATTTTTCACATCTTCCCTTATTTAATTTTTATGTAATGACAAAAAATATTTGAAACATTGCATTTAAACATTTTAAAGACAAAATTCAAGGATAAATATTAATTTTTAATGTTTTTTTTACAGTTTTTTTCTAGCCGACCCGTTTTTATTGAATGGAAG
>CAIMFA010000512.1 GCA_903840185.1 uncultured Lentisphaeria bacterium
TCAGCGAATGAACGCCGCCATTGCCTGCGTTCCTTCGCTGACTCATGTATTATCTTTCTTTTCCTCCTCTGCGGGATAAAACTGCCTTACTCTGTACTACTATCCGTCATTTTCTTGTTTTTTTAGAAAGATTTTTCACTTCTTCTGTTGGATATTGGATATTCTCCCGCCTTGCGGGATCCCGCAGGGCGGGACGGGATATTGGATATTCACTTTGGTTGCGGCTATGCCGCGCTGTGTTCTCTGCGCCCTCTGTGGTGAACATTCCCCGTTTTTCAACTTTCAATTTTCAATTTTCAACTTTCAATTTTCAATTACACGGCAGATATTTTGCGGCGGCATGAAGCTCCGCTATGGCACTGGCCGCGCCGGCCGGATTTCTGAAAACTGAGGTTCCGGCAACCATCATATTGGCTCCGGCTGCTGCTGCTTCCGCCACATTTCTGCCGTCAATCCCGCCGTCAACCTCCAGATGGACGGGACGGCCGATACGGCAGATTTGCTCATGAACGGCTTTGACTTTGGGCATCATATCCGCCATGAAACTCTGGCCGCCGAAACCCGGCTCCACTGTCATGATCAGCACTAAGTCGATTTTATCCAGCCAGGGGAAAAGTTTTTCCGCCGGGGTTTTCGGCTTCAATGAGATACCGACGGTCGCGCCTGCCGCCCGGACCGCGTCGATCACCGCGCCGGGATCGTTGTCCGATTCCAGATGGAAAGTAATGTGGTCGGCTCCGGCTTTGATGAATATTTCCGCATATTTCAGCGGATCGGAGATCATCAGATGAGTGTCGAAAACCAGGCTGCTGATTTTACGGATGCTGCTGATCAGCGGCGGACCGATGGTCAGATTGGGCACAAAATGGCCGTCCATTACATCCAGATGCAGCAGGTCGCAGCCGGCATCGGCCACCCGGTTGATTTCTTCTCCCAGCCGGGCAAAATCCGCCGCCAGAATTGACGGGGCCACCAGTATTTTGTCTAACGCCAGTTTTCTAATATCATTCATGTTGTTCTATATCCTTAAAATTTCCGGTTCTATTTTGATAATCTTCACTTTTCAGGTTTCAGGTTTCAAGTTTCAGGTTTTAGGTGTTATTCCGACCTCCTGACTCCTGACTCCTGACTTCTATCTCCTCACTTCTGATTCCCTTTTTTCTCAGTTATTGGAATGAGTCCGCTGCTTTTTAGTACGGCGCCGACTGCCGGACTGCGCAATGTCTCTGCAAATGAGCGTGCCACTTCATTCCCGCTTTTATAACATGCATAATAGGTGTTCACCAGGGAATATTTCCCGGTTAAAATATTTTTTTCCGACGGCTCGACGCCGTCAACTTTCAGCAGCTTGACCGTTTCCGGCACGGGATCGACTAATCCGCAGAATCCCAGCGCATAATTATTTGTGCTGACCAGCTGCATCACTTCCGGAGAAGACGAGACAGAGAAGATTTTAGAAGTCAATTTGACGCCGTTCAGGATTTTATCATTCAAAGGGCCGGTGCCGGGAGAATTTTTCTCCGTTCCGAACAAATGGATCATATAATCGCTGACGCCCAGCGGTTTCCATGATGCGACCTCGCCGGAAAAAATCTTCTTTAACATCTCTGTTTTGACTTCGGAGAGATCATTTACGGAATTTACCACTATCAGCGTCGGCTCAGCCGCATAAGTGACCATGACCGCGCCGGACAGCGCCTGTTTCTCCTGTGCTGAAGGTTCACGGCGCAACAGCAGCAGCCCGGCTTTGCCCGACGTGAAGTTTTTAATCGCGTCTTCGCGGGAAAGCTTTTCGACGGTCACCACCAGTTTGGGGTCGGACTTGGCGGCGGTCATGGCGATCTGCTGGATGAGCTCTGACTCCCCGGCGGCGTTGGCGATCACGAGGCCGGCCTCGATCTTATTATACGCGTCGAGCAGTTTCGTGCCGGACGGCTTGTTTTCCGCGCCGTTCAAACCGGCGGCACATATAACCGTCAAGGCGGTTAAAATAACAGCATGCAAATTCATAGATATTCCAAATTTTAAGATTGTACAAACAGGAAAAATATGATTTCACATCGCTCTAATTCAACCCGCAATTGAATAATTTTAAATGAAAAATAGAAAATATAAATAAATGGAGCTATATTAATCATTTGGATTTTGAAAAGTGCTGAAATTGACGCAAAATCCGGATATTGAAAAGGGGACAGGTTAAACAGCAAAAGGGAAACTTTATGAAAATCGGTATTCCAAAAGAAATTCACGAAGGTGAAAAACGGGTTGCGGCAACTCCTGAAGCGGCCGAACAGATAATCAAGCTTGGATTTTCCATGGCGATTGAGAGCGGCGCGGGCGCCGGCGCGAATATTTCAGACGAAGCCTACCGCGAAGTCGGCGTGGAAATCGTCAGCGACGTCAAAGCCCTGTGGAAAAATTCCGACCTCATTATCAAGGTCAGAGCTCCGGAACGTCATCCGGAACTGTCGATTGATGAAATCGAGATGCTTGCCGAAGGCGCCAATCTGATCAGCTTTATATGGCCCGCGCAGAACGCGGAATTAATGAAAAAACTGGCGGACAGAAAAGTCACCGTGCTGGCAATGGACAGCGTGCCGCGAATTTCGCGTGCGCAGAAACTGGACGCATTGAGCTCCATGGCCAATATTGCCGGTTACCGCGCGATCATTGAAGCCGCGCAGCATTTCGGCCGTTTCTTTACCGGACAGATCACGGCGGCGGGCAAAATTCCGCCGGCGAAAGTCCTGGTTATCGGTGCCGGCGTGGCCGGACTGGCCGCCATCGGTGTTGCCAAATCCATGGGCGCGATTGTCCGGGCATTCGACACCCGTCCGCAGGTGAAAGAACAGATTGAAAGTATGGACGCCGAGTTCCTGCTGCTGGATTTTAAAGAAGACGGCGCCGGTGCGGGCGGTTATGCAAAAGTCATGTCCAAAGAATTTATTGAAGCCGAAATGGCGCTGTTCGCCAGACAGGCGATGGAAGTTGATATTATCGTCACCACCGCGCTGATCCCCGGCAAACCCGCGCCGGAACTGATCACCAAAGGGATGGTCGAATCCATGAAACCGGGCAGCGTGATCGTTGACCTGGCGGCGGAACAGGGCGGCAACTGCGCGCTGACTGAAAAGGATAAAGTGGTGGTCAAGCATGGCGTAACCATTATCGGCTACACCAATCTGCCCAGCCGCCTGGCCAATCAGTCCAGCCAGTTGTATGCCAGCAATATCCGCCATCTGCTCACGGAGTTATGTCCCGCCAAGGATGGCGTAATCAATGTCAACCTGGAAGATGAAGTTATTCGCGGCGCGACAGTGATCAAGGAAGGACAGATTACCTGGCCGCCGCCGGCCCCGACTTTATCCGCAGCCCCCAAGGCTCCGGCCGCCGCGCCCGCGGAACCGGCCGCGGTTGAGAAAAAACAGGAAAAGAAAGGCGGCAGCGTAATCAAACAGCTGCTGCCGCTGCTGATCGGCGGTCTGGCAATGTTCGCCGTCGGCGCGGTTGCGCCGGCTTCGTTCATGTCGCACTTCACCGTGTTTGTGCTGGCCTGTTTCATCGGCTATCAGGTGATCTGGAATGTTACCGCGTCGCTGCACACGCCGTTGATGAGCGTGACGAATGCGATCAGCGGTATTATTATTATCGGCGCGGTGGTGCAGATTTCCGCGAAGGACAACAATTGCGTTGTAATCCTTGCCGGAATAGCGGTGCTGGCTGCTTCGATCAATATTGTCGGGGGATTTTTAGTTACCCGCCGCATGCTTGAAATGTTTAAAAAATAACCACAGGATATAAAATATGTCACAAAGTTTAATTTCAATGGCTTATATTGCGGCGGCAATATTGTTCATTCTCAGTCTCAGCGGTTTGAGCAACCAGGAAACGTCACGGCGCGGGAACTATTACGGTATGGTCGGGATGGCGATCGCCATTCTGGCGACGGTATTGAACCCGTCCTTTACTGCTTACGGTATTTTGATCATTGCGCTGGTAGTCGGCGGTTTGATCGGTGCGCGCGCCGCGTTCAAAGTGGAAATGACCCAGATGCCGGAACTGGTCGCGGTCATGCACAGTCTCGTCGGTATCGCGGCGGTGCTGGTCGGCTATGCCAGCTTCATGGATACTACATCCACGCTGACCGGGTCTGAAAAAACTATTCATGAAATCGAAATCTACCTGGGCGTTCTGATCGGCGCGGTCACCTTCTCCGGCTCGGTCATTGCCTTCGGCAAACTCAGCGGCAAAATCGGCGGCAAACCCATGCTGCTGCCCGCCCGCCACTGGCTTAATTTGTGCATGCTTATTGCAGTGATCATACTGGGATACATGTTCCTTAAACCTGAAAGCTTCTGCTGCTGTTCCGGCAGCGGACTCATCCCGCTGCTGATTATGACCGTGATAGCGCTGATTTTCGGCGTGCATATGGTCATGGCGATCGGCGGCGCGGACATGCCGGTAGTCGTCTCCATGCTGAACAGCTACTCCGGCTGGGCCGCCGCGGCGACCGGTTTCATGCTGAGCAACGACTTGCTGATTGTCACCGGCGCGCTGGTCGGCAGCAGCGGGGCTATCCTTAGCTATATCATGTGCCGGGCGATGAACCGGAATTTTATCAGCGTCATTGCCGGCGGATTCGGTGGCGGCGCGACCGGCGGCACCGCCGCGGTGATTGAAGGCGACGTTACTCCTGTCAACGCCGTCGAAACCGCGAAGCTGCTGCTGGAAGCTAAAAGTATCGTGATTGTTCCCGGTTACGGGATGGCGGTCGCACAGGCCCAGCATGCCGTCAATGAAATCACTAAATTACTGCGCGGCAAAGGCAAGACCGTCCGTTTCGGCATCCATCCGGTCGCCGGACGTATGCCGGGGCACATGAATGTGCTGCTGGCCGAAGCCAAAGTGCCTTACGACATCGTGTTTGAAATGGATGAGATCAACGAAGACTTCCCCAAAGTGGATGTTTCCATTGTAATCGGCGCGAATGACATCGTCAACCCGTCCGCCATGAACGACCCGACCAGCCCGATTGCCGGAATGCCGGTGCTTGAGGTCTGGAAAAGCCATATCACCATTGCCATGAAACGCAGTATGGCGTCCGGATATGCCGGCGTGGGCAATCCGCTTTTCGTCATGGAAAATACCCGCATGTTATTCGGCGACGCCAAGGAAACCCTGCAGGCGGTATTGAAAGAATTGAATAAGTAATCCCGGGAGCGCCGGTCGCCTGACCGGCTTTTCCCAATGTTTTAAGATTTTCCTGGAGGGTTATGCTCCGTCATAACCATGTATTCCGTTTCTGAATGAATTGCGGGTTTACCCGCCTGGAGGGTTATGCTCCGTCATAACCATGTATTCCGTTTCTGAATGAATTGCGGGCAAGAAAACGGTTGTCACGGAGGCCAACCCTCCAATAAATCATCCAAAGACGGAACTGCGGAGGAGATAATGGACAAGCGCTACGACTATTTGAATAAAATCGATAAGGACGCCTGCAACCTGATCCAGGGCCTGCAGGCTGTCCAGTCCCACGAAGGTTTTGTCTCAAAACAGAGCATTGCCGCCCTGGCGCAGTACTTTTCCACTCCTGAAGCCAATGTTGAAGATGTGTTATCTTTTTACGCCCAGTTCAAACGCAGCAGACCGGCCAGATTCCGGATTGCCGTCTGTGACGGCACCGCGTGCCATGTGAAAGGCAGTTCGCAGATTCTCGACTGGATTTCCGCCGAACTCCGCATCAAAAGCGGCGAAACCGATGAAAAAAGTTTATTCTCCCTGGAAACCTCCGGCTGTCTGGGCTGCTGCCATCTGGCTCCGGCCATGAGCATCAACGGCAAAATCTTCGGCAGGCTGGACCGCCAGACCACGATAAAAATCCTGGCCGGGATTATTCATAAAAAATGAATTATTCTGGCTAAAAAATCACCGCAGCCAGTAGTCCGCAAAACACACAAAAAAGCACAAAAGAAAACCATTTTCACCACAGAGGTCACAGAGAACACAGAGGAACAGCCTTTTCTACCACGAAAGGCTTAGCGCGGCATAGCCGCAACCAAAAAATACACTTTAACCACGAA
>CAIMFA010000513.1 GCA_903840185.1 uncultured Lentisphaeria bacterium
GGTTAAGCTCCTTCGGGATCTCCGGCTCTGGCACGACATATTTTAATGCGGTAATTTCCTTTACCAACTTCAACGCCCGCTTGTCGGAATCGCCTCGCGCCGCCTCCAGCATCCGTTCATACACCTTGATCATTTCCGGGCTTTCCCATCCCATAATATGCATGGCATCCCGCGTTGATACATCCTTGGAAGCCAGCAGACTCATGAAGGTTGTTCTCAAACTATGGAATGAACAAACACTGATATTCCTTTGGCGGTGTTTGTCTTTTTCTGCCGCTACTATGGTCGCTGCTTTGCCAAGCGCATCTTCAAAAATCTGCTTGCTCTTCTTCGATATATAATAGACGTTCCGCAGATATTGTTCAGCAATGCCTGGTAGCACATACTCACTCTTGTTCCCATCTGCCAGTCGAGTGTCAAGCAGTTTGCGCAAGGTAGGTGAAACCGGAATCCTAGCGGTATTACCAGACTTCTTGGTCTTATGCGGATTGATCTCGATGAATTGCCCAGACAGCGATTTCCAATTTAACAAAGCCGCATCTTTCAGCCGCATTCCAGTCTGACTGCCGAGAATGAACAGGTCACGAAAATCCCTGCCTGCTTTTGCTGCCTGGTTGATTACGGCCTGGAGAGCCTGCGGTTCGAGAGCATGGTGTCCTTCTGTAAGTATTTCGTTGCGCCCCACTCGAGCAATCTTCCGGTGATGGAATGGATCACGGTTTGGTAACGGTGCCACTGCATCCAGTGCGCTGAATACCCGGGACAGGTGCTTGAGGTGGCCGTTGTAGGCTTTAACGCCAAGCCCGCTTGCCCATATGGATTTGGAATAACGCATTGCTGCCGAATGATCAATGTCTTCAACATTCTCAATGTCTTCTGCTTTACACCAAGCGGCAAAACGATTAAAAATAGTGTGGTAATAGGTTCTGGTCCTGGCGGCAACGTCGTTATATTTTGTAAAATGGTCAATCCATATCTGATGAGCGTCACAAATAGAAGTCCTGATAATTTTTTTACTTGTGATGCTTTCCACATAACTATCTGCTAAGCGCGGGGCCGATTTTTCAATATGGCTCAAAGCCTCTACCGAAAGCTCTGCTTTGATATGTTTAGTAGCGATCTCTTTGGCCTCTTCAATGTCAACTGCTTTGGTATTTGTCCAGCAGTCCTTGCCGTCAACCATACGTCGAAAGTAATAGAAGCCTTTCTTGCCGCGTTTGAAAAGTTTAGGCAAAAGAATTTTTACTTTTTTATCAGCCATGATCCTGGCTCCGCATTAATGCATTAATGAACACAGAAAAACCATCTGAAATAATAATAGCTGATTATCGCGTCAAAAGCAAGAATATCAGAGCATTTTTTGTAGCAAAGGCTAAATATGCACTTATTGAAGATCTGGGATTTATGGTGTAAGTCGTTGGTATTAAAGGCAAAAAAATGGCTCCGACAGCTGGATTCGAACCAGCGACCAAGTGGTTAACAGCCACCTACTCTACCGCTGAGCTATGTCGGAGCGTATTTCAGGATATTTTCCTGAAGTGAGCCAATATATTAACACTGAACTGAAAAAAAACAAACATTTATATCGGTTTTTTTTACTTTTTTTTTACCTGGATTATTCATAAAAAATGGATGAAAGACGAAAATATGCTCAAAAAGAAAGATTTTGGCGATGCCGCAGTCGTAGCAGCGCTACGGCGAGGATATCGGCAAAGGCTTTACTTTGAGCAGATTGCAGTATTTAGGAGCCGTAAAGAAAGAACCTTTACATCTTCGCGCTTCTCCCGAATGCCTTTGGGTTTGCCGATTCGTTACATACCTTCAGGTATGCGCCTCGCCGGCAAATCCCAAAATCTCTTCGGGATATTTCGCGAGACTTGTCAAGTTTATTTCTTGACAGCTCCTTCGCCATAAGTTTATGAATTATTCAGGTTAAAGTTTATACTCTGCTTCTTTTACATAAATCGCACCGCTGTTGCTCAACTGGCTGGAGTACAGCGAGAAAGCGCTGACTCTGAATTCCGGCAGCCCAAGCGAGGAAAACTTTGCACCGAGCGCGGCAATAAGTTCATCATTCGGCCGTGATTTAAAACGCAGCAGCGTCACATGCGGGACAAAGCCGCGGTTTTCCGGAGCCAGACCGATGGACGACTTAAGCACTCCGTCCACTTTCTGTTTGAGATCAAGCAACTCCGCCGATTCATGCATTCCGAACCAGAAAATTGACGGCTTAGCGGCATCCGGGAAGAATCCGGTGCCGTCAGGGCGCAATGTGAACGGCGTCCCCGAAACATCGTTCAGGCATTCCGTGACCCGGCTGAACTGGTCAACATCCACTTCGCCGATAAAACGCATAGTCAGGTGAATTTGTCTGGCGGAAGTCCATGGCAGTCCGGGAAATGCTTTTTGAGCCTTGAGCAGTGCGGATTTGTGTTCTTCCGGAATGTCAACCGCTACGAAGAGTCTGAGTTCATTGCTTTCTGAAATCATAACAAATGTCCTGTTGATTTTTAATAATCTACTTGTAAAACCCTGGTTAAGGATGTAAATCAAAACAAACCTATTTAGGAACAACTATATGGATAAAATAATCATAAAATGTTTGAAAGTAAAGTCCAGAATTGGAACTTTACCCGAAGAACGCCAAAAAAAAACAGGAAATAGAGTTCAATATTGAGTTGGATTGCGAATACCAAATTCTTTGCGGGTGATATGAAAGATATTCTGACACAGAATTTTATCGCTGAACATGGAC
>CAIMFA010000514.1 GCA_903840185.1 uncultured Lentisphaeria bacterium
CCCGGCGCCTTTCCTCGAAATGATCGTGAAAAACCGTATCACGCATGAACAGCCCGAACCGGCGATGTCCAAGTCCAATTAAATATTCCGTCAATTTCTTCATCGCATCATAATTGTCAATATCCTGATAGCCGCATCCGGGAAAAGCGTAGCCTTCAACAATGAACGGAATACCGGCATCCTCAACCAGCTTAATCGTATCAGTGTTGATTTTACTGTCACGAATGAACATTAAGCCAGCCAGCAGTGCGGGATTGTTCTTAACCGTTTCAATGGTTTCTTTCAATTGCTCGTGAGATATTAATTGAAGTTGCGCATGCTCCTCCTGAGCCCGCACAAAAGCCCCGGCTATCAGAATCTGCAAAGCCTTGTGTCCCTGCAAAGGCATGACGCTGACTACGCCAATCAGCACTTTCTGTTTCCGGACGGCTGGAGAAACAAACGTGCCTTTACCGCGAATCCGGTAGATAAGACCTTCATTCTCCAGCTTTTTAAGGGTACTGCGGATTGTGTCCCGGCTGACGTCAAAATTCCGGCCTAACTCTTCTTCAGGCGGAAGCTGGCTGTCCGGAGAATACTTTCCGGAAGTAATATCAGCATGCATATTCTCAGCCAGTTGCAGATAAATCGGTTTAAAGTTGTACCGGTCCAAAATCATGATTGATCCCGCTGCTTGCTA
The DNA here is from genome assembly GCA_903840185.1 of uncultured Lentisphaeria bacterium. Classification (GTDB taxonomy): domain Bacteria; phylum Verrucomicrobiota; class Lentisphaeria; order Victivallales; family Victivallaceae; genus CAIPAT01. The sequence continues at coordinate 680 of CAIMFA010000514.1, forward strand.
TCGTTGTATGCTAAAGTATTATATATCATACTATGTCATATGTCAATAGCATTTAGCAACCATGGAATGAAAAAAATCAAAAATATTATACGTCGCAATAGTGATTTATCGATGAGTTATTTACTTTTCTATTCTATTGAGCGTTGTCCATGATTTTCAGATATGCCGCCGCATAACGCAGTCCGAATAAACGTATAGATTCGGTATCAAAATGCGTATGATCTCCGTTGCAGGTCAGATCCTCACTTGAAACAAATGCCGCATTTTTCAGAGAGGCGATAACATTCTTTGTCTGATTGACAACGGCAACATGTCCGTGACACGCTGGATTCAATGCCAGAAAACGGCCAAGTTCACCGGCGACAACTGGCGCGAACGGCGCATGCAATCTTTCCCTGAATCCATTGATAGTTTTCAGAAAACGTTCGCCATAGGTCATGGCGGTTTCCGTATTTGATGCATCGGTTTCACCTTGATGCCATAAAATCCCTCCGGGTTCAATGTCCGGATTGTTTTTTACGGCACGTTCAAAAAGCCATATCGCCCGTTCAAAATTCTCATTTCCCAGCAGCCACTGTTCAAGCGAGGAGCCGCCGCGGGCGGCAGGAATAAAACCTATCCGGATATCCGGAAACTCTTTTAAGATTTCTAGCGCAAACGGCATCGCCAGACCAAGTCCGATACCCGCCGGCATATAAGGATGCTCAGCCCAGTGATGTAACGGTTCGACGGCAATTTCCGCATTTCCGGTCGCAAAATTTAAAATGCGTTCATCACGCAGAACAGGGTATCCTGCAATTTTGCCGAATCCCTGCATGTTTGATTGCCCGGCCAGCAGAAAAACTTTTAAAGCAGACATGTTTATACCTTTGCTTCAACACCTAATTTCTTTGTGACACTATTCGATCTTATTCCCACGCCAGCGGGGCGATACTGACCCCGCGATGAGGGTAGTCGGCGGTGGACATGAACCACTGTCCATTCTCGTCCTGAATGATCTCCGGAGCATGAACTGTAAATTCCGCTACCAGCGGCTTCCCATGAAAATCCAGCGGCGACTCCGAGCAATAGGCATAAGACCGCGGACAGTATCCGGATGTAGTCTTATCCGCCATATCCCATAGAGTCCAGAACAGATAGAACAGTCCGTCATAATGAACCAGAACTGGCGATTCGGTCTGATAGCTTTCTTTTGCCGGTTTGTAAATCACGACCGGATCAGACCAGTTAATGAAATCCTTTGACATAATGAGATTTATCCCGTTGCCATCGCAGCGCAGGAGGTAATAGGTGCCGTCCCAGAACGTAATATATGGATCACGGTCGCCGCCTTTAGCATTCAACCGTCCTTTGTCAGTCCATTTGTATAAATCAGCGGAAGTGGCCAGGCCAAGATGGGAACCGACGAGCGAATATTCCTGTCCGATCCTGACGGCCGATGGAGCCCACCCGCAGTCACCCACCGATATTTTGGGCATGTCACGCCAAGACTGGAATGTTACCGCTTGAGCAAATGTGCCTTCCGGTGCGAATGCATGGAAGCACAATCCCTCGCCGGAATGACCATTGTCGCCCGGCACCCATGGTCTCGTGATTCCAAAACAGTGCCACCGGTTGCTGTCATCCTTGATGAATGTGTGATCATTGGTGCGCCAGTCCGGATAGGTCACTCCCTGCGTGTATGTGGTATTGCCGTCAGGCGAACTGACGGTCGGCAGGGAATATACATCCGCCTGCGGCTTATAAATGTTCACCCATCTTCCAGTTACTCTGGGGATGCGATAGTTGTGAATCGAATTGCCGGTTCCCATAATCTATTCCTCGTTGATTGATTTCATAATAAATTCAGATAATGATACATTTACTTAAGATCATAATGATTCCCGGATACGACAAGATTTACTCTCCCTTTGTCCAAAGACCAAATCTGATTAGGGCTCACTTCGATAGAATGGCTGTACAACGGCGACTTAAATGAAACCGTATGCGGAACAGTATCGATCCCGATGATCCGCAACGGATTTCCCTCCATGTCGGAATAGATTCTGACTCCGGCGGAACAGGTGAATTTATTCTCACCATTTACCGCACCGGTAAAAACGCGGCCATCATTGCGCAGTGTGAACGTTTTGTCTCCGAACTGCTGGCAGTATTCCACCTTTCCGCTATCGGCAAGTCCCGACCAGTACACCTGATCACGCTCAATATGCACCCCGAAGAACCTTGCGACGTATTCCATAAAACCAAGAACGGTCGGCCCATAGCCGTCGCGCTTTTTGTTGTCTTTGGCAGGGTTTTCGGGATCGAACGGGTCGAATTGCTGGCTCAACACTCCTGCCGCCTTGATAACGTTCAAGTAGATGCGTCCGAGCCGGGTAAGTTCGGCGTAGCGTCCATAGTTTTCCAGTGCGCGAATCGCCCGCTGCCATGTCAATCCCTGCGGCTGACCGCTCCAGTTGTTGTCGGATATATTGCGGAACAACGGATCATTGGCGGCAATGGACGGCAGCGGCACCGGAGTGAAAAATTCCGCCGGGTTGAACAGGTGACGGGATATGAATTCGTCAGCCATCTCCTGGTCGAATATTCCATAATACATACAGCGCAGGTTGTTATGAACGAGTGTTTCCATCCACTGATTGTCGCGGTCTTTGTCATACGCCGCGCCTTTCTCCGGCCGCCAGAGATTTGACTTCAAAGCCTGCCGGACTTTCTCCGCCTGTTCACGCCAGTATCCGGCTTTACCGTCGCCAAGTTCTTCGGAGATGAGTGCGCGCGTCATCCGGTTTTCATACGAATAAGCCATCATGTCCATGGAACGCAGCGGAACTTTTATTTTTTCGGTAAGTTCGCGTTGAGAACTCCATTGATAGTAACGTTCCCTGTCCGAAGGATCAGATTGACCGGGGGTGTCTTCGCCTGCGGGCGGGTAGTCGTGAGGCCAGCGATTTGGCGAACCGCCGAAGCGGAAACAGTGGTCTTCTCCGGTATCCCAGACGCACCAGGACTGAAGGATACCCTCGCCGTCCGGATCGCGGGTCCGCCAGAGATAGGCATCGAACGTTTCAAGACACTCGGACAGCAGCTGCAAATACCCCTCAGGTTTACCCGCCATGTAATACATTTTGAAGGCCGGATAAGGCAAGGCGTTGCCCTGGAGTTGACCGAAATCAGCCAGCAATTCCAGCGATTCCCACTCCCCGGAGGAATACATATAGACCGGATTATTTTTCCAATCTCCGACTTTGCCATTAACAATAGAGATGACCCGGCCCGCCAGACGACCGTCTGCCCGCTGGCAGAGCATGAATAATAGTTGATTGTTCAACGCCACGCGCGGATTGCGTTTGGCATACATCTCACCGCCCATCGGCTGAGTTTCGGTGTAAACGCTCGAATAGCCTCCGCCCTCGATAAGCGCCTGCATAGTCGGGGAGAATTGAACGATATTCGCCGCCGCCAGAGTTTCTGCTTTTATCATCAAATTCTCCAGCGCCTTGTCGTCTGACTTGAATGATACCGAACATTCAGGCAGGTTAATTCCCGCCAGTTTATTACATAATTCCAGTTTATTCATGATATTTATTCCCGGATTTGTTTTAACAAGCAAAATTTTCTTCCGGATGCACAAAATGTTTCAAGTTTACCGTGGCGGCCAATGGTTCCGGGGCACGCTTCTTTTGATTTCCGGCGAAGCTCTTTGGCGTTTCAATCCACTGCGCCGCATCTTCCATTAAATGAGCGGAAGGCATGATTGGCGCCATCTGCATCCTCATGCCAAACGGACGCGGGCGGCATTCATAACATTCCTCCGGTTCCGGACCGCAACTGGCGCTGCCCAGTCCGCGAACCGCATGGTCAAGATTAAGATAAATTCGACCGGAATCACGCAAATCCACCGTGTGCGCGGCTTTAGCCAGGTCAAGTTCCGAAAAACGGCTCGCGCTGAAAGCGAATTCATCCTTGCCAATAACCCTGAATCCGAAGCCGTCTTTGTCACGTAAAGCCATGCGTCTGATGCCGACTCTGGTGCCATTGGACTGCGGAAAAACATAATTGGTGTGAAGTTCATCCACCCCTGCCCGGTAAAGCCCCATCCGCGCCGCCGCCCGGCTGTCAGGATAACACTCGCCGGGACCAAGTCCGAACCACTCGCTGCAATCGTAGCGTTGAGGCAGCGCCATTTTGATGCCCAGCCGCCCGATTACCTCCGGCCAGTCTCCGTAAGGCGCTGCCCGCAGGTCCACAAACAGCCGTCCATCATTCAGGATCGTATAAACATACTGACAGTCGAAGGCAATGCTGAAAGCCTGCGGCAGCATCTGCCCTTCCACATAAACAGTGACACTCTCATCTCCATCAGCTTCAAATTCCATTGCCCGCGGACGGAAAAACATTTCGAACAACCTGGCATCGCGCCATTGCCCGGCCCGCATCATCCGCCGGTGAACACCATCGTTGTCAACAGGAGCGCGCCAGACATTAAGCTCCGGCCCTGTTTCCAGAATGGAACGGTCCGCAACGCGCCAGTCCGTCCAGGTTCCTTTGCGACGGTTGAAGATGAACTCGAAGCCGTTTCCACAAACTGTAAGACATTCTCTGTCCACCACCGTCTTTAATCCACAATTATGAGTTAATATCAAAGGAGCAGACGTTATCTCAGGCATATGAATCTCAAACTGATCCCAGGCCATCACACGTCCTTTTTCAGACCACGGGGTGCTTTTTCTTAGAATAAAGTCAACGTTCAAATAACAACGCGAATCTGCATGGCGGGGGTCCTGAGTAATATAAGGAATGCTCATTTCCATGCTTTGCCGTGGCTTTACCGCAGGCAGCGGCAATGTTCCCTGCTGCACCGTCCCGCCATCCAGCGAGACAGACCAGCGCAGCTCCAAAAAATCCAGGCTGGAAAAATCCAGCCGGTTATGGATTTTAAATAGTCCATCCTTCAGATTAATCAGCGTAAGCCGTACCGGTTCCATCACTTTTTTTATTTCATTGAGTGCCGGGCTCGGAGAGCGGTCAGGAAAAAGCAGTCCGTCGATGCAAAAATTCTTGTCGGACGGTTCGTCGCCAAAATCCCCGCCGTAAACGTAATAAGGCTGGCCGTCAGCAGAATGCTTCAAGAAGCCGTGGTCAATCCATTCCCAAAGAAAACCGCCATGCAGATGCGGGTGCTTGTAAACCTCTTCCCAGAAGTCCATTAAACCGCCGGGGCCATTGCCCATGGCATGACCATATTCCGTGGCGATGGCAGGCCAGCCACCGTGCTCCATCTCGCCCATTTCCCTGACCCGCGCCACATTGCAGTAGCCGTATTGGCGGAAGTCGGTAACAGTAGGCTGCTTCTGGCTGGATTGCGGATAATGAACGGGACGCGAAGCATCGCGCCCTTTGATCCAGCGGGAGATTTTTTCGATGTTCACGCCAAACCCGCATTCGTTACCAGCCGACCAGATGATAATGGAAGCATGATTCTTATTCTGTCCAAGCATCCGTTCCACCCGGTCGAGATAAGCCGGCAGCCATGCAGGATCCGAGCTCAACAGTCCCTGGTTGCCGCCTGCCTGGCAGCCGTGCGTCTCCAGGTCGGCTTCGTCCATCACATAGAGGCCAAGTTCGTCGCACAGATCGTAGAAGAGCGAAATATTCGGGTAATGGCTGCAGCGGACCGCGTTAAAATTATTCTGCTTCATAAGCAGAAGATCGTTTTTTAAATTTTCCGGTTTGGGCGTACGGCCTGTCTGCGGATCCCATTCATGACGGTTCACTCCTTTAAGCATAACAGGTGAACCGTTGACCTTCAGAAAACCGTCCTCGATTTTAACGTCTCTGAAACCGATCCGCAGCGGGATGAAAGCATCAGTTCCGATGCATAATAGCAGCGTGTATAAAACAGGATTTTCCGCAGTCCAGAGTACAGGATTATCAATAATTGCACGAAGCATAATCTTTTGTTCAGAGTGCCCGTCCAGCACGGCTTTTGCGGTCACCTGAGCAGCAGGAACTGTACGCCCGGAATCATCAATCAACCGCGTTTCCAAAGATAGTTCAGCGATTGCAGCACCAGCGTTTTTTAACGTAAGTTCCGTCAACAGTTCGGCCTGTTTGAAACCGGATGACAGATTCGTTTTAACTTCAACATCCCAAAGCGAAACAACTGCTTCGCTCCGCAGCGAAACGCTGCGGAAAATTCCGCTCAGCAGCCACATGTCCTGGGCTTCAAGATAACTGCCGTCGCTCCAGCGGTAAACGCTCACAGCCAGCGAATTTTTCCCCTGCTTGAGCATATCTGTGATATCAAATTCCGCCGCCAGCCTGCTGCCCTTGGAGAAACCGGCAGGCACACCGTTCACCCATAAGTGAAAAGCGGAATCAACGCCATCGAAACGCAGAATGGTCCGGCGCCCATTCCATGACGCCGGTATCGTGAAACAGCGGCGATAGCAGCCCGTGGGGTTGTCTTCCGGAACATATGGCGGGTCCAGCGGAAAAGGATATTTAGTGTTGGTATAACGCGGAGTGTCATAGCCCAGGCATTGCCAATGGGAAGGAACGGGGATAACATCCCAGTCCATATCCTCAAAAGTGCTGGACTGAAATCCTTCCGGAGCATGTCCCGGGCAGTCAGCCAGATGAAACTTCCAGTCGCCATCAAGCGACTGTATCCATGGCGAGGCAGCACGGTCAAAAGCCAGCGCCGGCACCGTATCAGAATATGAAAAAAACTCCGACCTGGCGGGCAGACGGTTAAGCTGAAGAAACGCTGGATTCTCCAGTTCCGGACAACGTGTCAAAATATCCATAGTTCCTCTAACATTTGTTTTTCATTAGCGTTAAATCAATATATTCCACTTTTTAATATTGATTGAAATTATCGGGACTTCGAGACAGTATATCCCGTATTTTTGTCATATCAAACTTACACGAACGGTCATATTTGTATATTCCGTTCTGCTCCTGCTCAATATCCGTAAGCTGTGTATAGCACCATCCGGAAATATGCTGAAGTGAATTAAGTGCATCGACCATTCCTTTGAGTCGCGCATAAAACTCGTCAAGAGTCTTTGGGGCATCGCCATATCCCCATGAATTGTCGGCAAAAGGACGATCCTCAGGGAGTATCCATTTGATGCCGCCGAATTCGGCGACAATATAGGGTTGTCCCGTGTAGTCGCACTCGAATTTAGGGAAATTACGGTATACAGGTTCACCGTCCCGCGGCGAAAGCTTTTTTAGTAAATCCTCCGGACTTTGTGTGTAATCGTGGCTTGTCCACAAGTCAGTCATAACATGAACGTGTCCGCTGGCATCATTCACCGGCCGCGTTGGATCAAGCATTTTACAGAACTTGTAGCAATCAAGCAAAAGACGATAGTGAACTCTCGGATTTGCCTCTGGCCGTGTCTCATTGTGCGGGGTCCAGGCTATGATTGACGGATGGTTGCGATCTCGGACTATGACTTCGGTCCATTCAGAAATAAAGTTGCGCGCCGAAAGCGGCAGACAGGGGTCGGAACCCCAGCTCGCGGACTCACCCCATGTCAAATAACCCAGTTTATCTGCCCAGTAATGAAAGCGTTCCTCGAAGACTTTCTGATGGAGACGCGCACCATTGAAACCGGCCTCCATCGCAAGCTCGATATCATGTTTGAGTGCTTTGTCGCTCGGAGCAGTCCAGACGCCTTCAGGATAGTATCCTTGATCAAGCACCAATCTCAGAAATAGTGGTTTGTTGTTGAGAAAAATCCTGTTTCCTTCGATATGAATCTTGCGGAGTCCGGCGTAGCTCCTGACACTGTCAAGAATTTTCCCTGAGGCATCTGTGACCGAAAGCTCAATGTCGTAGAGAAATGGAGATTCCGGGCTCCATGTCTTCGGAGATTTCAATACCGTCTCGCAGGATACGCTGTTCATGGCGGCGGTCTCCGCGGTGCCAGCAATCCCGGAGCCATCTTTGACAACAGCCTTGAATTTAAGCCCCTGCCCTGCCTCATGGTATATGGGCGTAAAGATAAATTTAGCGCCATCTACATCAGGAATAATCTGACATGATTCAAGACCATATTTTCCAGCGGCGTCCAGCCATACCGTCTGCCAGATCCCTGTAGTACGGGTGTAAGAGGCCGCATATGACTTGAACCTGGCACATTGCTTGCCGCCAGGCTGTGTGCCGGAACCGCCCGCACCGTTTCCGCAGAGATGTGTATCGTCATAGGCTCTTACGACCAGACTGTGCGAACAGCCGGGCTTCACCAGGCTGGTGATATCGAATTCAAAGGAGCACATGCCTCCCCAGTGCCGTCCGGCGAGTTTGCCGTCAACAAACACATCCGTCTCGTAGTCTACGCCGCCGAAGTGAAGGATTACACGTCTACCATCCCAGGCGGACGGTATTTCAATAACACGCTGATACCACATACAGCGGATGAAGTCGGCATACGCTACTCCGGAAAGTTTACTCTCAGGACAAAATGGAACATTGATTTCTTTGCTGAAACCGTTGGATTTCTGAAAATCGCGTTCGAGCCCAGAATCACCAAAGTCAAAATCGAAACTCCAGATGCCGTTGAGATTTATCCAGTCATTACGTTCAAACTGCGGACGTGGATGCTCCGGCCTTGGAATATTCACTTTTTTAATTTCCATTTAAACAGTATCCTTTAATTTTCGGATTGCATTACTTTGATTGTATCGTTAATGAGCATCGCATAATTTTCAGCATATACTCAGAATCCAGCGGCGCCTTCCAAAATCCAAATGCACGAGGTGCATATGAAGGATCCGGATCGCTGAAATGTTTGTCCGGTGCCACCACTATCAACTCTACGATACCGTCTCTTTATGAAAAACTGCTTGCATTAATTTAATCTCCGGATAAGAATTTCTTCCATTGTCGCGGTTGCGAATTCAAGCCTTTCGCCGGCAAGCGATTCGGCCTCCATACCGTTTCGCACCAGTTTGACTGTACTGTCAGGCCAGGGATTCATGATTATGCAATTGCTGCCCTTTTCGCTCAAGATCTTCACATCCAGCACCACAGTATTTCTCAACTCTGCCGAGACCAGAAAAGCTCCCCAGGTACGCAGACTCGCAAACCTGGCATCATGTTTTAACGGCCAGCACGGAAAAAGGCGGATCACTCCTTCGTAGCTTTGCAACAGCATTTCATTAATGCCTGCGGTAATTCCACCGCACGTTTCAATGCCGCCGCCCCCCTGCTCTATCAATAGATTGGGAAGAGCATGATTTTTAATTTTGCAGCGGATCATTTCCAGCATATGTTCCGGGTCCAGCAGCAGTCTGGCGGCACCCGGTGGAACCGTGTCGAAAGCATTGCCATTATGTACCCAGACCTCTTCGCCCCAGTTTGATGCATCCTCGCGGAGGATTCTGAAATATTCAGGCATGTGCTCCTGCCCCACTACAGAACACGGCCAGACCGTGCCGTGAAAAGTCAGCCTGGATGCCCCGGTTTTGGAACTGCTCGGGCCGCCTTCAGAACCTTGCGGCAGAAGCCGTCCGCCCTGCTCGACAAGCGGAAATTCGCTCAGGTGATTAAGAATATGCCGCCATTTCGCAAGCCGCTCAGCACTGATTTCCAGGCAGGAACTGATCTCGATGATTCCCTTAAAAAACATCCTGAGCAGACCAAGTGAAATAAGCGGATTGAAGTCCTCCCTTCCTTTCTCCCATCCTGGCCCTTCCCACGGACCGGCTTCATTGTAGGCATCGTTGTAAATGACGTACCGGCCGCCCTCAAACTTCAAATAATCCTCCCAGAAATTGGCGACTTCGATCAAGTACGGATAAACACGGCGCGCGTAATCCGGATCAATACTGTGATGCCAGCGCAGCAGCATCGGCACGGCACCATAAAGAGCATTACTCTTCTGTCCCCAGAATTGATGCCCGTGATCAAGCTCGGAAGCCCGGATCGTTCCCGAATTCTCTTCGTTCTGGCGGAACAGCGCCGAACAAAAACCGCGCGGCCCGATACCGACTTCGTAATAGATACCGCGAATATCAAGGAACTCTTTCGCGTTGCGCCTGCCCGGCTCTATATACTGGAGAAGCGGCGTATCGCAGCAGTCAGCTAATTGCAGATGGTTGGATGAGTAAAGGCCCCAGAACGGCGCCTGGTGATTGTAATTCAGATGATAATCGCCTGCCCAGGCAGGAGTATCCGTAGTGACCCAGTTTCCCCACAATCCAGGGGGGAATCCGGTATTCCTGCAGCAGCAGGCCAGAATGTACTGCGACCCGTAATAATGGCGTTCTATTAATTCGTCGTTAATATCGATGAACGATTCTGCCCAGAAATCCGCCCACCAGCGGCGATGCTCAATCTGCAATTTATCCAGCCGGTCATGATCAAGTTCTTTCACCCGGCTGATGGCATCTGCAACCGGTTTATCAGAGTCAAAACTGCTGCATACAGCCGCGACAAAACACATTTTTTGTCCGGCCTCTAAAACAACTTTTCCATTTTTTCCATCAAGTCTTTTCAATGCCACGGCGGCTTCGCACGGCCACGCCAGATCAGTTCCCTCGTAGCGCCTGCTTATAACACCGGGGTGCGCGGTGGAAATCGAATCATCGCCGGAACACGCCCAAAGATTATGCTCTATCTCCACCGCGCCGGAAATTGCGGACACTTCCACAATCAGCACGTTCTGCGTCGCCGCAACCCACGCCCGAAGTTCAAACACCACCACGGGGTTGGAAAATATTCCGTACAGTTCACCATGAAATAAATCAACTTCAACACGATAAGAAGCGCCGTGAAGCAATGGAGCAATCAAGTCCATTCCTCCTATCGGACGCGGCCCTCCGTTCGGGAAACCTGGTTTAGACTTCCAAAAGTCGTTCTTTGAAATCAGAAAGCGAAGCTGCTCAGGCTGTCCGCAGAGGACGATACCCGCATCTCCGTTACCGAGCAATGCTCCGTCCACGTTCTTGTCAGACGGCACCCGCACAGGCGGATTCACGAAAACGGCCCTTTGCCGCTTCACAATAGTTTCCGCGATTTCAGCATTACTCATATTCATCTCCTGAGTCAAATGTAAAACTTATTTATGGCTGTAGACAAGCGGTTCGCCACTACGTGCATGGTGTGCTATCCAAACATGAAAATCGCCTTTGTCGACACGCGTTTTCCCTTTGCGGTCTACATAGCCAAGGACTTCACTCGTTAGCGGGAAGCGGACTTCCGCACTTTCCCCCGGCTTTAGCGCAACGCGCTTGAAACCGCGAAGCTCCTGCATCGGCCTGGCGCCTTCGTTACATGCCAGCTGGCGAATGTAGAGCTGTACGGTCTCGACACCTTTACGACGCCCCTTGTTACTTATAGCGGCCACGGCTTCGGCTGGTTTGCCTTTCTTCCCGGAAACTATTTTTATGTCGCTATACTCAAATTTAGTATAGGTCAATCCATAGCCGAACCAGAACCGCGCGGCTGTCGGAACTCCATCACGATAGACCCCGCCGGACCGCCGCCCTGTCACATAGTGGTTATAATAGAGCGGAACCTGGCCGACTTCATACGGGACCGACATGCTCAGGCGGGCGGACGGTGCCGCATCGCCGGAGATCAGATCGGCAAGACCGTTCCCAGCCTGAATACCAGGCTGCCATGCGAATAGGACAGCCGCAGACTTATCAAATACCTCCGTCAGGGTGAGTGTACGGCCGCTGAAGACAATCGTGACAACCGGTCTGCCGCATCTGGCGACAGCGTCGAAAAGTTCCTGCTGCCTGCCGGTTAAAGTCAAGGTCGCGCGAGAACCTCCTTCGCCAGTAATCCCCTTCGGTTCTCCGACCGCCATTATTACAACATCGGCATTCTTTGCTGCACTTTCAGCCTCTTTGAGCATAATTTCTGCATTGTCCATTGGAACGCTGTCGTCGATTACTGTCGAACCGTCCTGAAGCATCTTCATGCGTGGTTCAGTTGAAACACTGCATCCTTTAACGACTGCCAGTGATATTTTTGAACCGAACTTATCCTTAAGCCCGCTGGCGAGAGTTACGACATCCTTCGGCTCACCATTCCCCTGCCAGCAGCCCAGCATCTCAGTCTGGTCATCACCAAACGGGCCGATAAGCGCTATCTTCCGGATTTTTCGTGAGAGCGGCAGCACTCCTTCATTCTTGAGAAGCACTGTTGATTTCACGACACTTTCGCGGGCCAGCGCAAGATATTCAGGACGGAGAATAGCAGATTCATATGCGGCGGCGTCAACATAGGGACGATCGAAGAGACCGACCTGAAACTTAACCCGAAGAACACGTCTGACGGCCTCATCAACCACCGCCATCGGAACTGTGCCATCTTCAATCTGCTTTGCAAGAGTCCTGTAGTATGAAGTTGAAAGCATATCCATGTCGTTTCCTGCGCAGATTGCGAGCCTGGCAGCTTCAGCATGATCTTTGGCATACCCCCAGCTGACAGCCTCTATCACGGCATTCCAGTCACTTACCACGAAGCCTTTAAATTTCCATTCTTCACGGAGAATTTCAGTCAGGGTGTGCCGGTTGGAGACCGCCGGAATGCCGCCAATGGCATTAAAACTGCTCATGACCGTAAGCGCACCGGCATTAATTGCCGCATGAAAGGATGGTAAATGCGCATTGCGGAGAGTCCATTCGGTAATCTCGGTGTCACTGTAGTCGCGTCCGCCGCGCGGGCTGCTATAGCCGACATAATGTTTGAGGCATGCTGCCAGATGTTCGCCGGAACCCGGATCGTCGCCCTGGAAACCCCTGACTTGCGCAGCATTGCAGAGCGCTGACAAGTATGGATCTTCACCACAAGTTTCGGCGACACGTCCCCAGCGGGCGTCACGGGCAAGATCGCACATCGGGGCGAAAACCCATTCAAGCCCCTGAGCTCTTGCCTCTTTCGCGGCAACAGCCTGAGCACGTTCAAGCAGCTCCGGTTCAAAAGCTCCGGCCATCGCCGGCGCGATCGGGAATATGGTGCGCGCCCCATGGATAATGTCCATTCCAAAAATTAAAGGAATACCAAGGCGTGACTCTTCGACCGCCACGCGCTGCATCTGATTGCGCAATTCCGGCTGGGCGTAGCCCCAGATGAAGGAACCTATTTCACCATTGCGTACCTGTATGGCGAACTCCGCAGGAAGAGGATTATCGCTCCCGCGGTATATCTGGTTCAACTGTCCTAACTTTTCCTCAACAGTCATGCGGCCAATGAGATCCTTAATGCGTTTCTCGACAGGCTTGCTTGAATCTTTGTAACAACATGTGCTCATCTCTATTTATTCTCCGCTTATTTCTGTTTATTGATATTTTCCATATGTTTTTCCGGGAGGCTCTTTTCAATTTCCTTAATGATTTCATCGGCCATCAGACTGGATGCCGCTGATTCCCAATGGACTCCATCCTTTGAAGCTTTGTCAAGATTCTTCTCGCAAAGGGCGTAGAGGTCAACTTCAGGAATGCCGTATTTGATCATTATTTCGTCAGTCAACTTATTAAATTTGATGATCCGTTCAGTCCTCGTCATGTTGATAACAACAGGCTTGCCGTCAGCGGAAGTCGTACACGGGGTGCATCTGATCCAGATGAACTTCGTGTCCGGTGCAATCTTCTTGAGATATTCGACGACTTCGGCCATATTGGCGGGATAGGAATCTTCCGGACATCTTCCCGGGATGCCGTTCCACATATGCAGCGTCATGGCATTCCATGAGACAACATCGTACGGACCGTTTGAAAGGACGCCTGACCAGGATTTTTTCACTTTTGAGTTTTCTCCTTTGACCGAATCCGGATCAAGCCAGCCTCCTCCAACCCAGTAATCAACATAGGCCTTTCCCTTGAAATGCTTCGTTATAAAGCCGCGATACCCCATCGAGATGGAATCACCGATGACGAGTATTCTGGGAAGCGCAGGGTCTTTAATATCCACCCTCTGCATGGAATATCCTTCGCCTGCACAGTTGCGCATCATCTCGGCACTGCGGTCGTAACCGGTGGGAGACAATGCCTTGTCGTAAATTTTCAGACTGCGCAGTTCATATGGTTCCGGCACCGGCTTGCCATTGCCGGAATCCGGAACAAACTCACCGCGCCAGCCCTTGCCGCCAATGGTCAAAGGCAACCGGCTGGGATTGACTTCTCCGGTCATCGCCAGCAAAAGGCCGTTCCTGTATATCGCTGCGAGTTTATTTTTTACCACAATCGAATATTTATTGAAAGCTTCGCCGTCAAGGCCTCCGCATTCACCGCTCCAATAGCAGTTGACTTCAATGCCGGCCTTGTTGGAAACGCCGCCGTTCAAATCCCAGGCGGGGGGGAAATAAATAAGACTCAACCCCGAATGTGCTTTTGAATCCCTGTTTGAAACAAGGCGGAGTGCTCCCTCCATGCGCGGCAGATTCTTAAAATTAGCCGGACGCTTGAATTCGAGCTCGATAGTGTAGTCGTTCTGATCGCCGAGCGCCGACACAGGAATATCAAACGAATTCGTACCATCAAGCTTGATCACACCGTCAACCAGTTCTATTTTGCCTTTTGTAAGCGCAGTATCAATAAAATCCTTTCCAAGCTCCCAGGTCGGCACTGGTGCCTGGGCGGCAGCAAGTCCTGTCATGCCCAGGCTGAATGCAGTAAGAAAACGCTTGAGACCGAAATTCATTTGCAACCCCTTATGTTCCGACTGCTATTTTTTATAATAGTTCAATTTTCAATTATTGCGTCACCCAGCGCAGTACCGGAATAAGGGATTTGAACTTCATGGAATTTGTTTTTGCGAATCAATACGCCTTCAGGAGAAAGAAAAGGGATAGGCAGATTGGCTGCACCCGGTTCCGGATCAAAGTCAAAAAGCTGTCCGATGTCCGATGGCTGCTGGTAGTTCATCTCCTGATCAATCCGGATGCCTTTGCGCGACAGGTTCAGATCGCATCCCTCGATGAGCACATCAGCAACCGAGCCGTGGATGCGGATGGAACTGTTATTGTCCACCCGGTGACGACGGACGATCTGGAAACGGCTGATGGGGATACTTCTGGCGCGCAGCTGGTTTTCTCCCGTCATCTGTTTAAGAATTTCCGGGGTGAGGAATACATCCTGCTCCCTGCCGTCCACACTGTAGGAAACAACTTCCCATCCCCAGATATTCAGTGTGCATTCGCCGCCGATCCAGCGGTCAATCTGCGTGCTTCCGCCGCCCCAGGTATTGCCGGTGACAACGTGGTTGTCGAGGAACTGATTATACCAGCTATGCTCTATACGGGCGAAATCTGAATCTTTCGCTTTACAAATTTTTCCGAGGCTGTTAATGTTGCTGGCGCGAATACTGCGGTTACCGGACAGGATGCACTCGCAATTCGGCGGATAGAGCTGAATCAGAGTACCGGTGTCGATGGCAGTGTTGTTGATGAACAGATGACGTCCGTTGAAGCCGCCAATGCTGACAAGGGAGGTTTCGTCAGGTGGCAGATCCCACTCGCGGTCAATCGTGATTTGGTTGCCTTCATAGCTTGTTACCCAGCGGTACTGTCCTGCGCCTGTGCCGTCGATGATGAAGGCGGCCGCGGAATGCATGTCCATCATGGCGCCTTTGGCCTTGTCTCCAAGGAACGTTTTGCCGGCAAGGACAAAGCTGCCGGCTTTGACTTCGCGCACTTTGCCGAAATAGGCCATCCCGTGTCCGTCAAGAGTGAACGCCTCATGGTCACCCCCGTACAAGTGACGGCTGGTGTTATTGGCATAGTAGACGTGCCTGGCGACAGAGGCCCCCATATGCAGCCCGATGTTATTACCGCCGGAAGACATACTGTTACCCGTATTCTCATTATTCTCGAAAATCATCTCGCATGTCCCATTAAGCGCATGCATATTAGCAGCTCTAATGGTGTTGTTGGCGATAAGGCTTCCACGACTGTTGCGCAGATCGAAAGCGCAGGCCAGATGGAGGATGTCGCAATCGATGACCTGATTGTTCTCTCCCCACAGTAGAATCGCCGACCCCACTTTTGCCGAACCGGGAGGCGGTGTGATCGCGCGCTCATGGTGCGCCCCTCCATTGTTGTTGGTCATATAGAAATAGTTGGCCCGGATGCGCACGTTGCGGATGCGCACATTGCTGGAGCCAGTAATAATCGTGCTGTGATACCCCTGAGTGAAGATGCTCAAGTCCTCAACGCAGAAATCGTTGCGACCGTCGATAAGCGTGGGCAGCGCTCTTTCCTGGTCCGGCCACCACAGGGAAACCAGATCCGGCCCGTCTCCGCGCAGAGTAATGTTCTCCGGGATGAACAGCGGGGACTTTATCCATGTCCCGGAGCGCAGGATGGCATCGATCCGGTAGCGTCCCCGCGGAAAATAAACAACACCGCCGCCAATCATTGAAAGGCGTTCGATAGCCTGTACAATCGGCACAGTGCAGTCTTTCATGCCGGTAGTATCTGCTCCCATATCAACCACGCTGATAACAGTTTCAGGTGCTGACCTAGCAGGCATAACGTCCAATATACCTGCATCGCGGACGCTTTCTCTGCCGCGCTTAAAATTGGAAACCAGAACACGGTATCTGCCTGACGTCAAGCTGACAGGAATCTTTGCTTTCAGACTGAAACATGACGTGTTTTCCATTTCCAGCGGGATAGCTTTTTTAGAGGCGCTTTCGGCTTGCAAAGATATTTTGGCCTGACCATCAAAATCAAGGCACTTGCCAAGAATCCGCAACCATCCACCCTGGCGTGCGCGGTCCACACCTTCATCTCCCTGCTTCCACCAGATATCCGGAGCATTAATGTAGACGGTTTTCGATATCTGCTCGCCATCCCGCACACGACAAGCGTAGACGCCCTGAGGCCATTCTGCAGGGATAACCGCCTTCAGCGAGATTTCAGACCTTTGCGCCGGGACAACTTCTGTCCAGCGTTCATCCCGCCCGTCTGTAACCAAAGCTAAATCCACCAGAGCAGCAGGACTGAACCCGGCTCCCGCCAGTACCACAGTCTCATCCGGCATTACCGGGTCTGAATGCCAGAACACAACAGGTCCACCAATAATCCGCTTTTTATTTCTCATCGTTCCCAACCTTCCCTTTTAAGTTTTTAATACTTGATGTATTCATTTACAAATTAAACTTGTTATCAGTAACTGCAACCTGAACTTTTTGCGATCATTGTGCCGGAGTTAGTACCTCTGAAATGAGAAGTTTCAGCGAAGTACGCTTGAGTACCTGATCAATATGGAGCGCAAGCGGATATGCACGGTATTCAGGCTACCCGCGAACTCAATGCAGAGTTCCAGTTCCGGAGGCTGGCGGTTTGTCCAGCCGACAGATAGAGCAGTCTTGCGATTCAGAAATTGCTGTCCTGCATAGATACTGGCAAGTGTTTTTTTGCCAGTTTTTAGCATACGCCTGATTTCCATATATTTATCCTGGTTCTTTTTAAATTATACCAGAAAAGCAAAGTTTTGTCAACAGGCAAATCACGCAAATCATAAATATTCCCAATTTCCACCAGAGTAGTAACTGTTTAGTCCTGCGTAACAATAACCTCGTCATTTTCCGCCGAAATCGATCTCGACGATGTCCAGCAGCACACTCCGGTCACTTTTCTTTATCGGGATTCTCAGTTCAGTGTTATCCATTTTCCATGCAAGACTGGACATGGAATCAATCTTGAGAAGCTGAACTGTTTTCGGAGCTTCAACTCCTTTTACGACAATTTCTAATTCATCCCAGTCAAAAACCAGATGAACGTACAATTTCGAGTCTTTAATGGTTGTCGGGGCATTGCATCTGTCCGGCCATAAGCCCGGGGCGGCATCCGGAGCCAGGGTAAAACCCAGCTTATTGTTCCATTCTGCCAGTTGCGCAAACCGTTTATATGCGACAGCCGGCAGTTCGCCGCTGGAATCGGGTCCGACATTCACCAGGAAATTACCGCCCCATGCCCGCGCCTTCGCCCATTCGCCGATCATCCATCCGGCGGGCTTGTAGGTCTCATGGCTCAGATATCCCCACGCGCCATCATTCCATATATGGCAATATTCCCACCAGCCGCCAGGACGCTTTGCCGGGAAAGAGCATTCAGGAGTCTCATAGTCGCCATAGCCCAGGCCGCGCTGATTGAATACGATCCCCGGTTGCAGCTTGCGTAGTTCTTCGAGCGTTACCGCATTCTTCGATGAACCGTCAAACCAGAGCAGGTCGATTTTGCCATATGACGTAAGCAGTTCATAAATATGCCCTTTAACCAGGGTATTCCAGCGGGCTTCGAAATCTTTATCATTCTCAGGCGGAAGCTTCGAGACGTCCACCGGCTCGTGATTCATGCCAACGTAAACCACTTTTCCGCTGTGGTCAATGGTTTTACCGAAAGTCATGCGTTCCCGCGTAAAATACCAGTCAGGAGGAGAATAGTACAGACCGACTTTTAACCCGTTTTCGCGGCAGGCTTCGATATATTCGCGAACAAAATCTTTTCCCGGCAGGGAGGTCTGAACGCCAAAATTGCTCACCTTGCTCGGCCACATCGTAAAACCGTCATGGTGTTTCGTGGTAAGCACCGCGTATTTGATACCGGCCTGCTTCGCGGCCGAAAGCCATTTACACGGATCGAATTTGTCCGGATTGAAACACTCAGACTGTTTCCAATATTCGTTCGGAGTGAATTGCTGCTGGACCGACGGCAGTCCCCATTTCGAAGCTCTTACGCCTCTGTCTCCTGGCGGGGTCTGCATCATCGACCAGGAAAGATCGCCCGTGCCGTTAACGCTGGATATTCCCCAGTGGATGAACAGCCCCAGTGAGCCTGGAAACCATTGTGCATCCGGATGCTCAGTTCTCCGGTAATCCGGCTGGCTGGTATTGCTGACATTACCGATTGCGGCGTGCTGCTCCGCAACAATTTCATTTTCACTCATTGCTTTCTCCGTTTACTGATTAATGAAAATATTAAACAACCAGCATCAGACAGTTAACAGCAGTCTATGCGCAGGTCGCTTTTGCTCTTATAATTACAATAAATACGCCTCAACGGCCGCTGCTCTGCTGATTAAGTTTTCCCTTGAAACATTTTTATGAACTGGAAGCGAAACAAATCCGCCTTTGATCAGCGCATCCATATGTTCTGCCAAAGCCCGTGCCGCCTTTGCATACGCTTTAAGATACTGCCGGGCTTCTTTTTTATAAGCCGCCTCATCACAATTCAACCGCATATAAAGCGCCTTCAAAGTAAAATACGCCCCCATATAAGCATAAAAATGGTGAAGAGTATCCAGAAAAGCTTTATGCCGCTGCAGATATTCGTCCGGCCGCCAGTCCCCTTTTTCTCCCAGCATGACAACAATATCCGGAGATGGAGAGGGGAACTGCATTTTCATCGCACCGGCAATTTTACGACTTGCCTTGAAGCACATATCCGCGGCATCAAGCATACATCTGCCTGTAGTCTCCAGTCTTGCGGGATAATCCCCTTCGTGATAGACATAGCCTAGCGCGCGGCAAGGCAGCAGTTCGCCAAGTTCTTTTGCGTTGTCCGAAGCAAATCTGGAATCTGAAGGTAAAGGAACGGATGTTTTGCTGATATGCCATGATGCATATTGGGAAAGAGGAGAACTTGAAGGGAAAGTGAATCCGTTGGACATAATGGCCTGTGCCTGTTCAAGAATTGACCATCCAGAAACGAGACTCTCCATGGCGTCAGAACCGAACCAGCGGGAGGCCAGCTCACGGACAAATATTGCCGGATCGAAATAAGGATCCTGCATTGACGCCCGGCAGGCAAGAGAATTAACATGCAAATCGCCGGGGGCTATTCTTCCTCGAACATCATAGAACCCGTCAAATTTCAAATCGCTCCAGCGCCGGATTTTAGCAGCAGCCCCGAACGGATAGTCCGCTAAATAATTATCACCGCCGAGTTTTGGCGAAAAATCCTCAAAATAATGTAGAGCATCTCTGCCAATAGCAAGCTGTCCGGCCCGCCAGGTAGTCAGCCGGGCCTGGCGCAGTGCGTCATGCGCCTGCCGTTCATACGTTGCTGAGTCTCCGGAAGCCGACATGCACAAGCCGACATTTTCAGGTAATGCCGCCTGTCTGGCAAATAACTGCCCGGTTCCATATTTTGCCCTGTCCCACTGGAATCCGGTATTCAGAATACGGATTCCAGGACGTGCTTTTGACATAACCTTTGAAAGAAATAAAGCAAGCCGGTCACGCTGATCGAACTTGCTCATGCCTCTGCAGCGCGTACATGTTTCCGGATCGCAAAATTCACCCTCCGCATCCATCGTCAAATAGTGAAACAACTCAATTTCCGGAAAATCAGTGAAGAATTTTTCGATTACCTCTTCGTAAAATTTCTGAATTTTCGGATGACTGAAACAAAGGACTTTGCCCTGATATGTGCCGCTGTCAGAAAGAACTTCAGCTGGAAAATGCTGCAGGAATGCAAGCCGGTCGGCATCCTTCACCCAGGGACCGCCTTGACACGGCAGCAGACGGCAATCAAACAAAATATCCAGACCGAATTCTACAGCAGCATCAATGGTGGCTCTAAGCGATTTCCTAAGCTCTATCCCGAGACGCCGATCGGAAGCTTTCGGAAATATCGAACTTTGTACATAGGAATGAAGATCTCGTGCCGGGCCGCCCGAGAAATCATTTGTCGCCGCGATATGGCTGGCTCCCGTCAGGCTGAGATATCTGGCACAGGAACGGATGGCATCGGCATCCAGTTTGTTATTGAAAATCCCTTGAACAATTGGCGAGAATATCCGGCATGGAAAAGCAAATGCCCCCTGTATCACAGAATTTCCGGCAATATTATTGAATCCGTCACGCAAACAAAACTCGTGTATTCCCTGCATCACCCCTCGCCTGGAGGATCCGAGAATATATAGAATTCCATTATGCCTGAATATTTGAAACGCGTCCGATTCCGGAATACTGTTATGGAGACTGGTCAAGCCTTTAATTATCAGCGGAGAAGCAGCATGATGCGAAATCCTGGACAGTACTAAATCTCCAGCTTTCAAATTGCATCCTGTCTCAACCGGCAATACTTTTCCAGCAGCCGCATGGAGTTCCGGGATTGCAGCGGACGGAACTCCGTCTTCATCTGCAATAATAATCCTCTTCAAATGCATGGACTCATTCATTTTTACATGTATTCCATTTTTGCACTATGTATATTATTAAACCGTTGTTTATGGTAAAATTACCGCTCCATAGTTTGCGGCGCTTCCGCAGTTATCCGCCGTTCCAGCCCAGATAATCTGCGTCCGGCGTCCATGGTCGGCGGCATCCGCATCGTCAATAGCTACATCGAATAACATGGCATGCTGTTTCAGCGCCTCTTCAGGCAGAGTAAATGACCCGGAAAGAACGTATCCATGAGCATTTTGTTCGCTTGATACCTGAAAGTCCGGCAGCACTGATTTGCTCATTGGAAACACTTTGCCGTCAGCACGCACCACGATCTGGCCGCGGCCTGAAGCTTTGCCGGCACTGTCGAGCAGTGCATAGAACAGTTCAACGCTATCCTGATCATAAGGAGCCCGGGCCGGTGTGGTCACCACCTGATCATCGCTAACCTGAATCTTAAAGTTTATCTTATTGCCGTTCCTGGTCAACTGCACTACCGCACTGGAATCCGCCGGCCCGTGCCATTTCGACGGTGTAAGCACACGATTTTGCGAGTCCATCTCTTCGCCGCCGACTTTCACCTGCTCCTGCCGGTTGATCTTCAATTCAACACTGCCGCCGGACGGTAATTCCAGTTGCGGCCGCACTGTGTACGGCACCACCATAGCGAAACTGGTGTTCGCATCCCCTGCAATCTTCACATCCACTGCCGGATTGCCTTTGCCCTGCGGCACCATCAATATAATTTCCTGCTTTTCTCCGTTCGGGACGGTAAACTCTCTGCGTACCGGTGCTGATCCTGGAAAACCTGCGCCCATCGTAATCTGCATCGGTTTTAAAGTTGGATTAATCACGTTAATGCGTATTTTAACTTTACCGGGTTCGGAGCTTAACATCGGAGTCGCGGCAATGAAACTTACCACATCAAACGGCTTTTTCGATACGAAATATACCGGGGCTTCATCTATCGTCACCAGCGACACGCCGTTGACGGCCGGCAGCTTCGATTGATTCCCGAAGAGGTCAACCTTTGTCACCTCTGAATCCGGGGTAGCGATGATTGCCAGCGGGAAACTGCCGGTACGGCACCAGACACAGGCCATATAACGTTCAGTTTTTTTACCGCTGAAATAGTATCCGAACATGCTGCTGACCAGCGGCAGTTCCTTCTCGAATTTCATGCCCTGCAGCATCCGGGATAAATTAACGCTGGCGGCGTATGAAACTTTCGGAGCAAAATCATCCTGGAAGAACCCTGAGGTTCCGGTCACCAGATAGTTGAACGAACGCGCTATATTCACCGATTGCGACTGCATATGCCATTCCACAATCCGGCAGGCCTGCTCGTAGTCGGAAATCAGCGGGGTATCGTCGTAACCGGCCCGCGCACCTTTAGTTCCGGACTGGAAGCCGGTCTCACTGTTCCACATCGGCTTATTGCCTTCGCCGCGCCGTTTCAGAAAATCCCAGAGCCGCCGTACTGCCGGAATGCTGTTGTCCCAGTATAAATTAGCGACTCCCATGCTGTAGTAATGGAAGTCGAGAATGTCATAATATGGTTCCGGTTTCAAATCCCAGAACATTTTCGCGCCGAATACCCTGTCGCCTGGTTCCATTGCCGGTTTTTCCATTACGCCTTCGCCAAATACCGCGCAGAACCCCGGCAGCCCGACCAGTGCGTCCGGATTACCCTTTTTAACCGCCAGATATCCTGTTTTAAGTAATTTCAGATATGATTCCGGAGTACATGGCTGAAAAAACTCTTTGGTATCGTTCTCATTGCCGATCTGAAAATATTTAACTTTCCCGCGATAGCGGCCCGCAAAATCCGTGACGAAATCCGACCACTGGTCAAGATTGCGCGGCATGTACTGGCTCAAGTAGGTAGTAGGCCGAGGGGTTCCCGGCTGATAGCTGGTCTGCCACGGCAAATTTCCGCCGGAAATATTGATGTAAAGCTCAAGATTGTATTTCTGCGCCATCGCGACGACTTTATCCATAACAGTCCAATCACGCTTCCCCGGGCTCTGCTCAAAGTCATCCCATTCAGTCCACACCCTGAACCAGCGGTTGCCGGCGGCGGCACTTACACGCATTACCCGCTCGACATATTCCGCACTGAAACGTTCTTTTTTCAGACTGAAAGCCTGCGTAATACCAAGCGGAGACTCATCCGCGGGGACGGTCAAATCAAGCTCAGGAGTCACAGCAAAAGCACGTTCAATATTTTGTACATTCCCATCTAATCCGGCCTTAATTTTCATATTATACCAGCCGTAAGGTAATTGCGGCAGCGAAAACCGGATTGAACCATCGGCAACCTCCGTGATCTTCGGAGCAGGATAAGTTTTGCCCAAAAAATCGGTAATCGTAAAATTCAGAGACGCCTTTTTGCCGCCGCCGTCCGGAAACAGAACTCCCCATGGATGCGGGTTATTACCGTAAAATAGACCGGAATTTTGTCCGCCCTCGATTTCCGCCCGGAAGCGCGGCTTGAATACAGTCAGCGAAAAACTCAGGATTTCGCCATTCAATAAATTGCCGTTCGCACTGGAGCCGCCGAGATAGAAATTACGGCCTTTGATCCAGTTGAAAGGTTCAATATTGCTGGCTTTCTCCCATTTGCCGTTGCCAAACGCCAGCAGATCATTACGGCTGAAAATAGCAACAGCTTCGTAGTCTTTGCCTTTGGTGATTTCGGTATTACGAAAAGCGTAATCCATCCTGCCGCGACGTTCATCACACATAACCCGGAAGTACAGCGACGGTTTTGGCGAATTAGCGCCGACAAAAGAGATTTCCGTGGAATTCGGGTCCTGTCCGGAAAAATTCTGTCCGAAAGAAAAGATTGTACTGAATTGATTGCCGCCACCGTTACTCCAATTCGTTTTGAACCCGGCTTTTACTCCATAGCGATATTCAGGATGATCACAATATTTATCCGGCAGCAAAAAACCATAAACCTTGTCCGACCCGGCCAGATTTTTCAAAGTCTCACCATCTGATCCCTTCAACTCAGAGTTACGTCCGTTAAGCTGCAAAACATATTTCACAACCTCCGTCATTGCCGGGTCATGGAACGGGTCATCTGCCGGTTTGGCGACAGACGCGGTTGAATCAGCAACCGATATTTTCAAATCGTCAATATCCAAAAATTTATCCGGCTTGCTCTGAATCCGTATCTGCATCAAAAATTTTGCGGCTCCGGCCGGAATCTTGATCTTATCGCTGAATTTGTTCCACACTCCTGATTTCTGAATTATGAAACCGTCATTATCTGCCTTGACGCTTTTGCCTTCGGCATTGCTAAATGCAATATACGCCCAGGCACCGTTGTGAAATGATGAACCTTCGACATCAGTACGGTAACGGAACTCGACTTTCAAATCGCCTTCGCCGGAAAGCTGTAAATTTTGTTGTGTCATCAAACGCGGCATGTCTTTGCTGTTGGGCGCTGAAACCAGATGCACATATTTATTTCCGAGCGGTTCAGCCGTGATTTCGCCGTTCTGAATCACCCAGCCCGGCGGAAGCGCGTCAAACGAGGTGTCCAGTATTCCGCCGCCGGCTGACGCGCCGCCGGCCCCAAATGTCAACATCCCGGTTATAGCCAAAATGAATAATCTCGATAGTTTCATCAATACAACTCCGTTTATTTATATTGGAATCTCGTAAATATATGCTTGAACAGAAAAGTCACGCGGAATGATTCCGCCGCCATGACGCAACGGAATCAAGTCATTTCCCTGCCGCAATAAAAAGTTTAATTAGCTTTGGCGGTATCCGTGGCTACAGCCGGCTTAGCCGTCACCAGCCGTATTTCCCGTAAATCAAGAGTGCCTTTGCGTTGCTGCAGTCTTATCTGAAATGTAACAAATTCGGCTTTTTCCGGCGGATTCAGCGAAAATGATTGCGTCTGCCAGATTCCCGCGTTACCGAAAACCAGCGCACTGTTACCTGCCGGAGCTCCTTTAGCGTTGAACCAGGACACATGAATCCACGCTCCGACGTCCTGAGCGGAACCGTCAATTGAAGTTTGATAGATTGCCGACAATTCAAGCGGTTTTCCTGCCTGGATTGACAGCATCGGAGAGGTCAGCCTGGCCATTCCGCTGTCAGCTTTCAATTCAAGCGCGGAATATTTGAATCCATCCGGCGACACTTTTACAGCGCCGTTCTGAGCTTTTAAACTGCCGTTGCCTGATTCAAAATTCCAGACTCTCGCGCTGTTTTCCGGAGTCGCTTCCGCAATGGAGACTTCCTTGACATCTATAACTCCGGAACGTTCCTGTAAGCGCACTTGAAAGTTTATAGTCGAAGCATTCGCCAGCGGAATCACTATTTTTTCCGTCGCCCAGCCGTCGGTAGGCGGCAATATATAGCCTTTTAACGCTGAATCCGGACTGCTCTGTTCTTTGCAGAAAACCGCCACCCAGGTGCCGCGGTCCTGCCCGGAATCAGTGACCGCAGTACGATATGTAACCGTAATACAAGCAGTTGTTCCCTGAGCAAATTCAACGGTGGGAGAAGATATCATCGCTGAACTTTTATTGTTCTCGTTTTTCATGCGGAAAATTCCGGTGCCGCCGTCGGTAACATTCTCAGCTTTATCCAATGTCCACCCGTCCGCACTACCGCCCGGCTTTAACACGTTGTCCGCCAATACCGGCGACGCGATTAAAATACCCGCAACTAAACATATTAGCGGTTTCATATCAACTCCGTTTGTTAAAATATTTACTTTTTAAGCGTATTGCCGTCGAAGAAGTTAAAATTATATGGTATTTGCTCGACATGCCCGTCCACGAACAACGTATTCATGGTGCGGTTCGGGTGACACCAGTTCAAATATGCCATGCCGCCGCCTGTCCACCAAAGTTCGCCGTAAACATAGCCGTTATCGCCTACTCTGGGCATCGCGTCGCCGTGAAGCATACCCCTTGCCGAAGGTTTGGTTATCTGCGATACCTTAATTGAATTAAGGTCAATAGTAAATCCGCCGCGCGCAGGGTACATGGTCGTCCGCAATACAGCTGGTTCCGGACATGCGGCCTCTGTCTCCGGACAGATCATTATTCTTCCAGTTCTCCTGGTAAGCGCAGTTGACCAGTTCCATTTCGGATCGGCATGATACATTAGTTTAACAAACCAGAATGTATTTAGCTGACCGACATTAAAACAAATAGGCGGCTGCCATTCCCGGTTGTCCTGCCGGTAGAATTCCATCAGTGTGCCAACCTGTTTTAAATTGTTTTTACAGGTGGTGCTTCTGGCGGTTTTCCGCGCTTTAGTCAACGCCGGCAGCAGCATTCCTGCCAAAATTGCGATGATGGCGATCACCACGAGGAGTTCGATGAGTGTAAAATTTTTCCTTCTTTGAGTCTTCATTCCCTTGCCTCCGTTCTTGTTTTTTACTGGTTTATTAATACTTAGGTTCAATTCATTTTTTGTTTTTTTCATGCGCTTAATCCGCTCCTATTTGATTATCTCCGCCCATTGCAGGGCGGTGCCGGAATAAGTGATTTTCACGTCTTTAAAATTATTTTTTCTGGCGATGATTCCTCTCGGCGAAAGGAACGGCTGCGGTGAGCCTTTTTCCGGCATTGGCTGTGCCGGTTCAAATACCAGCTGTCCCAGATCTTCACAGTGCGGCTTGATAACTTCGCTGTCAATGCGGATTCCGCGCTTGGATTTGTTCAGATCGCACTTTTCGATAAGCGAGTCTGCGACCGCTCCCCGGATCCGGATTGAACTGTTATTGTCAACCACATGGCGTCGGATGATCTGGAATATGCTCAATGCCAGCGCCTGCCCCGGATGCAGATTTTTACGTCCGGTAAGCTCTTCCAAATCCTGCTCGGTCAATTGTCCGTCCTGATCCGCGCCTAATTCATCAACATAAAATCTTACCTGCCATCCCCAGATGTTCAGCGTACCCTCACCGCCAAGCCAGCGGTCGATTTCGGATTCACCGCCCCCCCAGCCGTTGCCGACAATCACCCGGTTATCCAAGAACTGATTGTACCAGCTTATTTCGACTCGCTGAAAGCGGTTTTTCAGGTTTCTGCCCAGTTTGCTGCAACTGTTCATATTTGAACAGCGGATAGCGTTATTTTCCGCGACAATGCACTCGCAGTTCGGCGGATAAAGCTGCACAAAGGTGCCAGTGTCTTCCATCGAGTTGCCGACAATCAGGTGCTGACCATTAAACGCACCGACAGAGATTGTCGAATCTTTGTCAGGCTCCACCGAAAACGGAGTTTCCAGTACCAGTTCACGTCCCTTATAAGATTCTACGTGCCGGTACTGCCCCCGGCCTCTGCCGGCAAGGATGTATAGCGTAGTTTTTTCAAGTGAAGGCAGATTGTCTCTGATTCCGTCCATGCCGGTAACCGGATCTCCGGCGAGCGTAACAGTACTGCCTGAGATTTTTGCGATGCTGCCGATGTACGCCGTGCCATGGCCGTCCAGCGTGAACGCCTCGTGGTCGCCGCCGTAAATCCGCTTGATTTTATTGTCCGCAAAATACAGATGCTGGTTTCTTACAGCCCCGTAGTGCAATGAAGTATAACCGCCCCATGCAGTCAGTGAATTTGCCGCATAGTCAATATTTTCGATAATGTTACCATTGCCCCCCGCGAATTCTCCGAAATTCGTGCCGTAGGCTTTGCAATTCGCGATCCGTCCGCCTTTAACATGTTTCAACCGCATGACGCTGGCGGAACCGTAAAGATCGCAGCTTTCAACCTGAATATTGCTGCAATTATTGAATTCCAGGATGTTGCCCATCTTGGAATGCTCTTCATTCACGCCGCGGCGGTGATGAGGTTTGCCGCCTGCTCCGCACATATAATAGCAGTTGGCGCGGACAAGAATGTTTTTAATCGTGATGTTGTCAGTATCGGCAGTAATGATATTGCGGTGTCTGCCCTGGGTGAAAATAGACAGATCTGAAATCGTATTGTCGCCCATGCATTCAATTAAAGAATAAAGCGGCTCCTGTTTATCGGGCCACCACAGGCTTACCATGTCCCGGCTTTCGCCTTTGAATGAAATACCTTTGGGAATGACCAGCGGCGAAGAGATGAAAGTCCCGGTTCTGAGAATCGAATCTATCCGGTAACGCCCGCTGGGAAAATACACAATGCCTCCGCCGTACGAGGTAAGTCTTTCCATCGCCTGAACTATGGCAAATGTGCTGTCTTTAAGCCCTTCCGGATCGGCGCCGCAGTCAACCACGTTCATTACTATTTCACAGGCGGCGGATTTCGTCTGAATATGAACTGTTCCGGCCTGCCGCCAGCCGTAAGTGCCGCCGCAGCCGTTATGAATATAAAGATCATATTCACCCGCCGGAGTATTGTCCGGAATGGAGAATTCCAGCGAATACATTGAAGCTTTTACCACCGGCAAAGTAATGTCACTGCCGTTTTTTCTGAGGACTGCCGTGGACGTACCGCCATGATTAAGAGATTTGCCCAGCACCCGGAACCAGCCGCCGGTGACCGCGGCGCCCAGTCCGCGTTCCCCCTGGGTCCACCAGCAGTCGGGAGCATTTACCAGGAATGCTTCGGAGACAAGTTTGCCGCGGACTGCCCGGCACGCGTAAATCCCCGTCGGCAGATTCGCGGGAACAACAAACGCCAGGCGATGATTTTCCTGGGAAATAATTTCCGGGGTCAATGCTTTGTCCCATTTTACTGCCGCACCGGCAGCCGGCTTGCCGGATTTGCCGTTTTCTGTAAAAACCAGTTCTATTTTTGTCCCCTTACCAAGCAGATGACCGGAAACCATCACGGTCTCATCAGGCCTTACCGGCGCGGAATGCCAGAAAATCACGGGAATCTCTTGCGATAACTTCATAACTGTTCCTTACAATTAATATGGAAATACTGATAAAATAGTGTTAAAAATCTTTGACCGGGCCTGTACTCTTGCGGACAATCAACTCCAGCTTAACCTTCTGCTGGATCTTCCGGTTCATATAATTGCTCATCATCTGAAAAACGCTGTCTGCCGCCATATAGCCCAGCGAATAATAATCCTGCCGGATGGTGGTCAGCGGAGGATCGATATATCCGGCAAAAGCAAGATCGTCAAATCCGGTTACCGATACCTGTTCCGGAACCTTGTAATGATGATGGTTCAGCCAGCGGATAATTTCCACGGCAGCATTATCGGAAACGGAAATGATGGCGGTCGGCGGTTCCGGAACCTGGAAAAACTTTTCCGTCAATTTGTAAAATTCAACTATTGGCTTATCGTCAGTTACTGCTATCGAAACTTGCATCTGCTTGTCAAAAGCAATACCATGACTTTTCAATGTTTCAATAACTCCGCGACGTCTTTCCTCAAAATGATCGTGAATGAGTGATTCCATCATGAACAGACCGAACCGGCGATGTCCCAGTGCCAGCAGATGCTCTGTCACTTTCTTCATAGCGTCATAATTGTCAATATCCTGATAACTGCAGCCCTGAATAGTGCGTCCTTCAACGATGAACGGTATTCCGGCATCCTCCACCAGCTTGATCGTATCAGCATCCAATTCATAGTCGTACATAAAAATTACCCCGGTCTGCAGCGCGGGGTTGTTTTTAACCGTTTCAATGGTCTTCTTTAACTGCTCATTGGGTATCAATTGAAGCTGACCGTGCTCTTCCTGGGTCCGCATAAAAGCTCCTGCCATCAAACTCTGTAAATTTTTGTGCCCTTCCGTTGGCAGACTGATAACCCCAATCAGCACTTTCTGTTTCTGACCGGCAGGGGAAATAAACGTGCCTTTGCCGCGAACCCGGTATATGAGTCCTTCATTTTCCAGTTTTTTCAACGTATTGCGGATCGTAATCCGGCTCACGTCAAATTCCTGGCTCAATACTTCTTCCGGAGGAAGCTGACTCTCGGGAGAATACTTGCCGGAAGCAATATCATTATGTATTTTCTCAGCCAGCTGCAGATAAATCGGCTTAAAGCTGTACCGGTTTATAATCATGCTTAAACTCTCTTGTTTAATTATCGTTGTACTGTAAGTATTATAAGACATACTTGGAAATATGTCAATAGCGCTTCATCATTATGGAGAAAGTTTCTTTAAAAATAAACTGCGCGGGATGTATCAATATTCTTTTAGCAGATTGGGGAATTCGCCTTTTTGTCGAAAAGTCATTTTCAAAGAATATGGCGTGACGTTGTAATGCCTTTTGAATACTTTATGGAAATAGCCGAGGTTGTTGAAGCCGCATTCCAGGGCAATGGCGGCAATTTGCAGATTGGTTGTCTGCAACAGCACAATAGCTTTTTTCAATCTGGCAGCCTGGATGTAACCAGTAAGTGTAGTCCCTGTATATCGGCGGAATTTTTCACAGAATATTGTGGTACTCATGCCGGCATTCCTGGCACAAAACTCCAGCGTGTAATCTATCTCCGGACGATGTTGTATCTTTCTGATCAGCATTTGGATTTTTTCCATCCCGGCCAGATTGTCGCCGCGGCTGGCCTGATTCAAACTGCGGTAATAGTTGATGAGTAATTCGCCAAGCAGACAGTCGGTTTTCGCTGAAGCGAAAGGACGTGGCTCCATGATTTCTTCAAGCAGCAGATTAATCAGGCGGATATTTTCTTTGAGATATTGCGGACCGGTTCCGGAGAAGTACTGCCGGTTTCCAGTCAGCGCATCAACCACCTGCTGAATCAGGGTGCTTCCGGATTTAAGGAAATGCTCCCGCTCGAAGCAGACAAAAATATATTCAGCGGGGGTATCCGGCTCAGCGGCAATGTGATGCGAAGAGCCTTCCGGCAGAAGGAATGCACGCCCCCGCATGAATTGACAGCTTCTGCCCTCGATATACTGAGTCCCGGTATTGTTCAGGCAGATGAACAACTCGTGCATGGCATGACGGTGCGGCGGATTTATACGACCGCGCGATCCTTTGGATGCCCATAGCATGTTGTATTAATTCCTTAAAAATATAGAGACAATTATCAACATCTTCAGCAAGCAGCGGAAGAAATTATTTGATGTTTGCGACTATCATCTTAGTCAGCATTTCATGTTCGTCGGACCATGGAGCCGGCCAGAGTGACGCCAGTCCGTTTCTGATTTTTTCATGATCTCTGCCGTATAATTCCTCCGCGGCGAGCGCTGCGCCTTCAGCAAGAATCAACGGTTTATAACCCTGATCCAGCACTACCCGCATAGCGCCTGTAACGCGGTCGTCCCAGCTTAATTTACGCGGCATATCCCGTGTAATCCTGGCGATAGCGTCTTTAAGGAAAGGATTAGTCATTCTTATCAGCAGATCCTGCGCGTAGGCATTGAAACCGCTTTGGGTGAAAAGATCATCAAGCCCGGCCCATTTTTTGCACAGGGCAGCACCGGATTCAGCAATAAACGCGGTTTCAGCTTTTTTCATCAGGGCGGGGATGCCGCGCAGTTCGTTCATGTATTCCAGCCCTTGCTGCCTGCCGAGAATTCCCAGTAGAAAATGAATCGCGTTATGACCGTAAAGTTTGGCTTCTTCGAAAGGATAAAGGTCTGATTTTACATGCAGATTTTCAACTTGCCGCTTTTCAATCTCCGGAACCGAGGAGATCAGTATTTTATTGAATTCCTCGACCAGATGCCCGCGGTCCGCACCCGGACAAAGCAGTTCCAGCCCTTGCTTTTCACACTCTTCAGCGCTGACCACGCCGCTCATTTTTCCGACAACAGTATTAAGATAATATGTCGCCGGGAAATTCTGTCCGACAGCCTTTTCCAGTTCCTCCGCCGCATGATTGTTATTTTCGGCAGTGTAGATGAAACGGCGGCGCTGCGGCTGCATGGCAAAGCCCTGTTTTAACCAGACGGCGATCTGCGGAAAAAATTTTACGCTGGGAAGAGCAGTCGCCAGTTCAACGGCGTCAGCAGCCGCCGCAATCAACTTCTGCAGATCATTGGCATCCAGCGGATTATAGACTTCGATATTGCCGTACGTCTCTGTATAAACAGCGTTATCGCGCGCTATATTTATTGATATTTTACCGCCGCAGGCGTTTACAGCTTCTTTAAGCTTGTTGTCAACTTCGGCAATAACAATCCGGTCAAAATGGCCTTTACTCGCACCGGAAAGAAAAATTCCAGTCTGAATCGGCCCCAATCCTATTCCAAGAAATAAACTCATATTTACTTTTCCTGTTCAACATAATTATTGCATCAAATTCAAAATCATAATTTATATGCGCCAATAAGGTTTTGCCAGTTGAATTTATTATTTCGGGATGAATCTAACCGGCGGAAAATCGTCAAAAAAGCAGAAGTGGCATTTGCCTTTTCCGGCATAATGTGTAATTCAATGACCCTGTCGAATGCATTTCGGCATAATATGGATCCGTAGCTCAGTTGGTTAGAGCAGGTGACTCATAATCACCGGGTCCCTGGTTCGAGCCCGGCCGGATCCACCACTTTTTACCTAAAAACAGCGTTTTGCCATACCATGCTACAGACTGCAAACGAAGGCTAATACTACAAAGATTAGAACATTTTTGAAACATTTTGTCAATTTTTCCGGTATGTGATATATTACCATCAATTGATCAGCAATAGGACTGCCTTGGACATTGTGTCCGGGGTTAGCGATTGAACCACATAACGCCAGTAACCAGTATGAAATTTTTCTCTGAGATATCGAGTGGCGCGTTCCTATGGCGAAACGTTGGATGCCACTGTCGAATTCCTGACTGACACTTAACGAACAAAATGCTTATGTTCTGAAAATAAATATTCGGAAAGGAATATATACTTGATTCCGTGAGAGAATTTTGTTGATTTTCTCTCTTTCGTTTTTTAACTGTTTTTTCAGTCGTTGACTGCCGATTTTTGATTAATTTTTGCTACCG
>CAIMFA010000515.1 GCA_903840185.1 uncultured Lentisphaeria bacterium
AGACAAGGATTTTGACTACCTCGCGAAACTGAAAGACAAATATAAAATAGTAAAACAACTTTATAATTCGCAACTAAAAATGGAGGAAGTAATAAAAATATTGAATTATAGACCAAAATTTCTTGCTGAATGATTCCTGATTGTAAAACCAATTTCCTTTATCTCGCTAATACGTTGCAAGAAAAATATCTGACATTTTACGAAAGACTTGAAAAGGTTTTGAATGAATGTAGTATTGGTTATGATCTATTGCCGCAAACAAAAGATGTTTGGGCGGTAGATTACATGCCTGTCCAAGTAGGAGAAAATTACTTCGTTCAGTTCCTGTATGATCCTGATTACTTAAAGCCGGCAAAATGGCATAAAACCATATCTGATGTCGATTCTATTTGCAAGTCAATCAATATTTCACCTGTAAAATCAGATATTCGCATAGATGGCGGTAATGTTGTTAAATCACCCCATTCCGTCATTATCTGCGATAAGGTGTTCAGGGAAAATCCCGGCATAAAGGAAAAGCAATTGATCAAAGACCTGTACGCTTTATTTCAAGTCGATAAGATATTCTTTGTGCCGCAAGATCCGCATGATTTTACCGGACACGCTGACGGCATGGTTCGCTTCCTAAACGAAAAAACCGTTTTGATAAATGATCTTTCAAATGAAAGCCCCACATTTCAATTATCCTTTCGGCTGGCCTTACATAACGCCGGTCTTGAGTATATTGAAATACCATACTGCCCGGATATGAGTTCGAATGATTCGGCAAAAGGCTTGTACCTGAATTATCTCCAGATGAAGGACGTAATTATTGTTCCGACATTTGGTATAAAGGAAGATGACATAGCGGTGAGACAACTTGAAGATTTATTCGATGGCTTTACGGTCAGGACTGTCGATAGTAACGAGATAGCAAGCCAAGGCGGAGTCTTGAATTGCATCAGCTGGAACATTAAATCATGTAAAGAATTTATTGAACGGTGATAAAAATAAGATTCAATTATGGGCAGAGAAATCAGGGAACAGGTAATATTAGATCAACCAACAAAATGCGATTTTTGCGAAAGGAATATTCCGGCTGGAGAGCCTGTAATTAATATCTATGAGTGTTTTGATTCCGATTATATACCCACAGAGGAAATAAGAAGTGTTTGGCTTTTTAGTTCGTGTATAAATTGCACAAGTCCGGAAATTGAGGAACCGGAGAAATAAACACCTTCATTCTATAGGAACCGATATATGACTTCCTGTTTCTCATTTCACACATTAGAAATTAAAAAGTGGCAAAATTGCCCCGTTCCCAATTTATAGTTACTCAAACGTCAGTAATGTTTCTGAAACCCTTCTATACTGTGCATCCGGCAAGGTCTTCATGTAATGGGCTGTTACAGCACTACTACTGTGCCCAAGCGCATCACTGATAAATGATGTAGGCGTTCCATCAATTTTCAACCTCGTCGCGAAACTATGCCTGGCGAGATTTAAGGTTAGGTTCATCGGAAACCCCAAAGCCTTACCTACTGGTCTCATATCTCGATTCAAATTGCCAGC
Source organism: uncultured Lentisphaeria bacterium (assembly GCA_903840185.1). Lineage (GTDB taxonomy): Bacteria > Verrucomicrobiota > Lentisphaeria > Victivallales > Victivallaceae > CAIPAT01. The sequence continues at coordinate 1,552 of CAIMFA010000515.1, forward strand.
GAAAGTAACCTTGGCTTTCTTCCGTTCGATGTCTGATTTCGTGCCTCTAAAGCATGGGAATATATAATCATCGGTATCGATTGTTCCATACTTTTGAATGATACGTTTTGCCTCAGGATGGAGATACACCATGATTTCTTTTGTCTCAGAATTCGTCTTTGATGTCTTAGAACGAACAAAATGTATCATGTCTCCTTTTATCTGGCTACCCTTTATACTCAGCGCATCTTTTATGTTCATACCGTTGCAGAGGTAAAGAAATATGAAAAAGTCTTTCGACCTGGTCTCACCGTAAGCATCAGATTTATATTCCCACAACTGTTTAATCTGCTCCGGGTATAAAACATCTTTTGACTTTGAAGACGTGCCTATTGTATAGTCCTTGAAAGGATACAAGCCTTGCGAAATATAACCTTCTTTAACAGACCGGTTATAGATGTGTCGGAGACTTCTCATATGAATCTGAGCAGTTGCGTTGGAGTTGCCCAGGTTAATCCACCATGCGCGAAACTCCTTGAGCCATTGGACTGTTATATCTTCAAGATAGAGGTGTTTCTTGAAGCGTTTGAAGACCGATAAAGCTTGTTGATAGAAACTCATACTACCGGCTCTATCTTCGGCTATCAGTTCGTCTATTTTATTTTGGAACAATACACCTAAATCTGTCTTACCAGTGATCTTTAATTCAGCCTCAGATTTAAAGAGGTTGACGAACATTTTCTGTGAAGCGTTTGGGAACTGATCTAATATTTCCTTTGCTTTATTGAGATAAACTTCAACCTCCGACCTTAGAATTTTACATTCTTTTGGTATTGAACCTTTCCCGGCCATTGCCTTGTCGAATACATCCTGTGTGGCGTATAGTTTGACACCAATACGAAACTGAGCCCCTTTGAGAGTTACTGATATTTTGATTGGTAGGAGGTCGCTATTGGCCATTGGAGTACGTGCATCGAGAAAAGGATACACGCTTCCTAACTTTAAATTTCTTGATTTTTTCATTGCTATAATTGTATAGCAAGTGTAGCAGATTAATACG
>CAIMFA010000516.1 GCA_903840185.1 uncultured Lentisphaeria bacterium
GCGATGAGACTTCACTGGCCACATCTTTGCCGAGAAGCTTTTCCACCCCTGCAAGGGAAATCGCTTCATCGTGCATTCCCAGATCAGCTTTGGTCGAAGGCGTGAAAAGCGGCTGATCCAGTTTCTCCGCCTGCTTGTAGCCGGTGCGCAGGGTAATGCCGGAAACGACTCCGGTCTGACGGTAGTCCTTCCAGCCGCTGCCGACCAGATAGCCGCGGACAATGCATTCAACCGGAAGCGGTCTGGCTTTTCTGACGATCATGGCCCTGCCTTGCAGATCTTTGACGTATGGCGCCAGTTCAGGACGGGTTGAAATATCGGTGGTAATCAGATGGTTTGGCATCCAGTTCATCAATTCGAACCAGAAAAGCGAAATCTGCGTAAGAACTTTGCCTTTTAACGGAATTCCGTTGGGCATGACTACGTCAAATGCGCTGATGCGGTCTGTAGCGATGAAAAGCAAACTGTCGCTGAGGTCATAAATATCCCTGACCTTGCCGCGGTTCAGCAACTTTGCGCCTTTGATTTCACTTTGGATCAAAGCATGATTGGAATCGTATAACATATCATGTCTCCTTGCCGATATTTAAGAGGATTAAATATAAAAAAAATGGTTCCGGCATAAGAACGCCAGAACCATATTAACTTTCCATTCTTTTCGCAGGCTCAGCCGGCGGTAATGGCGGAAATTTTTACTCTGGTAATTTCCTGGCGATGTCCGACTTTCCGCTTATAACCTTTACGGCGTTTCTTCTTGAACGCGATAAGCTTCTTGCCGCGGAACTGATCAACAATTTCCGCCGCTATGGAAGCGCCCTGGATCAGCGGAGTGCCGACCTGGAGTTTTCCGCCTTCTTCGCCAATGCCGAGGATTTCGGAAAAAGTTACCTGGGTTCCTACTTCGCCTTCAAGTCTTTCGATGTCTACCAGATCATCGCTTTTGACTTTATACTGCTTGCCACCTGTTTTCAAAATTGCGTACATTATCTGCTCCTGAGATGTTATTTAAACAATTTGTTACTTTATATTTTTTATATCAAAAAGCCGTAATCTATACCTTATTTTCCGATATTCAAATCTTTACTCTCAAAAACCGTCATTTTTCATTAAAAAATCATTGTTTCTGGATTAAATGCAGAAAATCCTTGGGATCCAGTTTTTCGCCCCCGCTGCTTGGAGTGCTTTTTGTTGTCCAGGCCTCCTCTTTCTTTGTAAGCGCTAATTCCCAGCGCATGGAATCGGAAAGGAGCCTGCCGGTGGCGATAAGGGTCACCTTTTTACCGGGCAGTTCCCAGGACATTGCCATCCTTCCGGTTTTGTAACTCGCATAATACTCTTTTACTTGCGGTTCATTCTTGGTAATCAACGCCTTGTCTTCATCCGTCAGAATCTTTTTTGACTGCTGATTCAGTGAATATTTGGCAAAGTTTATCATGTCAACCCTTTCCTGATCGGAAATGGCGTTCGGGTCGGATATATTATTGCTGGTGCTGCAGGAACATAATACAAGCGGGAGCAGCAGCGCGAAAATTGTTGTTAAATGCGAAAACTTCATATTTATCTCCTGATAAGATTACATTCCTGTAGGAATATCAATAAATTCGCACTCAATGCCGAATTTGTTTTCAATTTTTTCCATAACTGCCAGCACTCCCGGTTTTTCCGAACAATAATGACCGAGGGTAATTACAGGGATGCCGCTTTCTTTGATATGATGATAACATGAATGCCCGATTTCCCCGGTGACCAGGCAATCAAGCTTTTCCGCATAGGCGCACAATACGCCGTCCAGCCCGCCGCCGCCGGAAATGATTCCAACGCTGGAAACTTTCTTTACGTTATTAAAAACCACCGCTTTACAACCGAGTTCTTTCTCGAAAATTTCCGCCAGTGCGGTCGTGCTTTGCGGTGAGGGCAGGGTGCCTGAAACGCCTATCGGTTTGCCGTCATATACAAAAAACATTTTTCTTTTTTTCAATCCGAGCATGTCTGCCAGTCTGGCGTTATGCCCCAGTTTCGGATGCGCATCCAATGGCAGATGCGCCGCATAAAAAGAAATCTGATTGCGGAAAAGCACGCTCAGCCGTTTGCCGACAAGTCCGTCAAAACGTTTCGGGTCGCCGCCCCAGCTGATTCCATGATGCACAAATATAAAATCCGCTTTTCTTCCGGCGGCTTTTTCAAACAGTTCAAGCGAGGCGTCAACGCTGAAAACCGCCTTCCTGACTTTGGCGCAAGCTTCCACCTGAAGACCGTTGTTGGAATGGTCACCAGCAAAAGTCTTCAAATCCAGCAGATTATTCAGATATTCAGTTAATTCAGTTACGGATACTGCCATCGTAACAGTTCCTTTCGTTAAATTACGCCCTTTAATATAAACCGGTTGCTGATGACTTTCCAGCGCAGTTCAGAGGAAGTTCGCGCTTGAATGTAATCCATTAAGCCGGCAGCATCGCCGCATTTGCCCGCTATTGCTTTGATTTCCTGTCTGGTGCAGCGGAACAGGATTGGCTCCGGGATCGCGCCGGGGATTGCCCGCAGCGCTTTGCGGGCTTTGTAAAAGACATTTCTGGCAAACTGGTTTCTAATCAGCATGAAAGCCGGGCAGGCCAGCGCAATTATCCAGAATATCCAGACCGGCATTCTGAAGCTGGTAAAAGTATCCACCAGCTGCACCGCCAGCAGCAGCATGACCGGCAGTACAAAAAGCAGCGCGTCAAGCTGTGTCCTGAAGCAATTGCCAAGATAGCGCCTGATTCTGCTTGGCGCGGTCTGATAAGCGAAAAATTCTTCAAAGACGAAATCTTTCAGCGGGTTCCGTGCGGCGTGACAAAGTTCATGCGCCAGCAGTTCCTCCCGCCGGTAAATAAACCATCGTTTCCGGTCGGCAAAATTCTTTCTTATAAGAAATACCGTAAGATGCTCTTCCGGAATGTGAATCGCGCATCCGCCCCACAGCAGCCCGACGCTTTTGGAGAGAAAAAACCCCGGAACCCAGTTGATGGAGAAGTGATATAGTTTTTCAGTTACCGCCGCCGCTTCGTGAATAATTTCATCCCCGATGCGGTCTTTCTCATAAAGCGTAAAATCTTCAAACAGACCGAATTCGCCGGTTTCTTTAATTGAACGGTTAAAATCGGCAAAAGACATCAAATGCGAGCAGAGACGGTTTTTGAATTCCGGAAAACTCTCGCCGGGTCTGGCTATGATGCCGGCTGCATCCAGTTCGGACAGCGCATTCAGGTCATCTTCCTGAATGCTGTCAATCATTTCCGGCGTTAAAGACTGCATTTTATATTAATCCTAAAAAAGCAGTCGAGTCAGTGTGCCGTGGATGTGCTGTGATTTTGAGCGCCGCTGTGGTAACCACTGCAAGTTCAAAATCAC
>CAIMFA010000517.1 GCA_903840185.1 uncultured Lentisphaeria bacterium
GCTGATCCAGGGATTGCTGTTCATGCTGGGACTGTGGGGATGTCTGGCGATTTACAATGCCACAATGTATGCCGTCTCGCCCTTTTATTTTGCCGGCAGGCAACTGCTCTGGCTGGTTTTCGGCATGGGCTTGATGATGTTTTGCGCCCGCATTCCATTTTCGGTATACCGGGACAATGCGGAGCTTTTAACCGTGCTGTTTTACATCCCGCTGCTGGCTGTACTGATTTTCGGGGTCAGAATCAACGGCATGAAAGGCTGGTTTATGGCAGGCAACATTTTCATACAGCCGTCGGAGCTGGCCAAAGGCTTCTTTATCCTGTCGCTATGCCATTTCGGCGGCAAATTCCGTCCGGGAATGCAGCGTTTTGCGGGAATGGCGCTGATAACCCTGCTCTGGGTGCTGCCGATTGCTCTGCAGCCGGATTTCGGCACAGTCCTGGTATATATTGCCGGCTTCGTCATTGTTTACTGGCTGATGAATGGCTCATTCTGGCATCTGCTGCTGGTCCCAGCGACATTGTTTTCTATCGCCGGCTGGCTTATAAATTTCAATCCTTATTTATTAAACCGTGTTCTCGGTTATCTGGTTCCTGAACTTGACCCGCTTGGTTTTGGCTGGCATATCCGTCAATTTCAATTTACACTGGCGCGCGGCGGGCTCTGGGGGATGAAATGGGGTAAAGCGTTATGGGCGAATTCATATCTGCCGCTTGCCCATAGTGATTCAGTGTTCGCTTCACTGGCTGAATCGCTGGGTTTCATCGGAACTTTTCCTTTGATTATAGTGATGGGAATCCTGGTCTTCGCGGTATTCAAACTTTCGCTCAAGACGGAAACAGGCTTCCGTAAAGTTTTTGTGCTGAGCATCGGACTGCTGTTTGCGGTGCAGGCGCTGATTCATATCAGCGTCAACGTTACGCTTATGCCGGCGACAGGCATAACCCTGCCGGTACTAAGTTACGGTGGAAGCTCGCTGCTGTCCACACTGATCTCGTTCGGGATTATGCTCAGCGCGGCCGGACGGCATGAAACCATCTCATCCAGCAAAGTCAATTATAATCAGGAATAAGCATTTTCAGGAAAACTATTATGGAAATCATGGAATTTGAAATCATTGACTGCCATATTCATCCATTTTTAAGCCCGGAAACCAACACCGCATGGTTCCCCGGAACTGAAACTCCGGATATTTTTGTTGAAGAAATGAAACGCGCCGGAATCGCTAAATGCTGCGGTTCGGTCATTAAAGAAATGACCAAACCGTCGTTCGAACAGATCAAAGCGCTCAACCGCGAAGCACTGGCTTTCAGAGACCGGTATCCGGATTTTTTCATCCCCGGCATCCACGTTCTCCCGTCCTGCCCCGAAGAGTCATGCCGGGAAATTGAAGAGCTTTACCACCGGGAGAATGTCCGGTGGATCGGCGAACTTGTCGGCTATTTCATGGATTATCCATCATATCTAGGTGATGGCATGTTTAAAATTTACGATCTGATTCAGGAACTCGGTCTGCCGGTTAATATCCACCCCGCCGCATTCGATGAAATCGGCATCATCTGCAAAAACTTCCCGAAGATGAAGGTCGTGATCGCCCATCCCTGCGACGGACAGGAAATGAGAACTCGTTTTGAATTCGTGAAAAACCATCCAAACGCCTATCTTGATCTTTCAGGAACCGGCCTTTTCCGCTGGGGAATGCTGCGTTACGGCATTGATACGGCCGGAATGGACAAGATACTCTTCGGCTCGGATTTTCCGATATGCAATCCATCCATGAATCTCCAGGCGGTGTTTTTTGAACATCTGACCGAAACCGAACTGAAAGCCGTGCTTTCCGGCAATTTCAAGCGTCTTACCGGGCTAACGTCCGGAACTTAACTAAAAAAAAGCAATTTGTCATATCATTTGTCCATTATACATTGTAATAGTTCAGATGAGGCAATATAATATCTATATAAGCGGAGAATTGAATGAATATTTCTCTCTCAATTTGCAAAACTTTTTAATTTAAGAAAGGGGATTTGTAAAAATGTCAACACCCTTGGAGATTGCATCATTAATCGCCTTGATTTTATTTATTATTCTGGTTATCTGCCTGATTCCGACAGTCTTTTATGTACGCGGCAAACTTGCGGAACTGATACTGGCTACACAAAAACTGGAAGCAGATTTGCAAATCATCGTACAGGACAGCCGGCAACTGGTTCAAAATGTTAACGAACTTACCACACGGCTTAACGAACAGATAGACGACGCAGGCAAAGTAGTACATGCCGTGGTTCAGTGGACTGACATGGTAAACCGGATGGTAACAGCAGTCGGTTCGATAATTGAGCCGCCGATTTCAAAAATTGCTCGAAATATAAGTCTTTTCCGCCTTGGACTGAGCGTATTTACGCAAGTCCTGTGCGCGAAAAAATCAAATAACCAACCAAAAGAGGAGGAAGACCATGTCTAACGAAAATTCTAAACTGGGTACAATTCTGACCGCATTCGTAGTCGGAGCTATTGCCGGAGCAGGAATTGCTTTGCTCTATGCCCCGCAGTCAGGTCAGGAAACTCGTGAACTGCTGGCCAGGCGCACACGCGAAATGAAAGACAAAGTAGGAGATACTTTGGAAGACGCCAAGGAAATGCTGGTCGAAAAGAAAGCCATGATTGCTGCGGCATTCGAAGCAGGTAA
>CAIMFA010000518.1 GCA_903840185.1 uncultured Lentisphaeria bacterium
GGCGTCGGCACCGGCGGCACGTTGACCGGAGTCGGGCATTACCTGAAACAGCAGAATCCGCAAATCAAGATCGTCGCGGTCGAACCGGATAAATCGGCGGTGCTTTCCGGAGACGCTCCGGGCAGACACGCCATTCAGGGCATCGGCGCCGGTTTTGTGCCTTCGATTCTGGATCTGAATGTGATCGACGAGGTCATCAAGATATCGGATGAAGATTCGATTGAAGCTGCCAGAGACGCATCAATGAAAAAAGGCATTCTCTGCGGAATCAGTTCAGGGGCCGCGGCCGCCGCGGCGATCATTCTGGCAAAGAGGCCGGAAAATCGCGGCAAAGTTATCGTTACAGTGTTTCCAGACACGGCTGAACGTTATTTGTCAGCCGGATTATTTCAAAAAATAGGAGCTTAAAATTATGTCAAAACAAGGTGTTTCAACTCTCTCGATCCATGCCGGCCAGCAGGCTGATCCGACCACCGGAGCCTGCGCGGTTCCGATTTATCAGACTGCCAGTTATGTGTTTAAATCCTCCGAACACGCGGCCAATCTTTTCGCGCTCAAGGAATTCGGCAACATCTACACCCGTCTGATGAATCCGACGACCGATATTCTGGAAAAAAGGCTCGCCGCGCTCGAAGGCGGCACCGGAGCACTGGCGACTTCCAGCGGGATGGCGGCGATTTTCCTGGCGATCACCAACATTGCCCAGGCCGGCGATCATATCATCAGTTCGTCATCGCTTTACGGCGGAACTCAAACCCTGTTTACATACACGCTGCCCCGCTTCGGGATCGAAGTCACTTTTGTGGATGAATTGACTCCGGTCAGCATCAGCAAAAACGTCAAACCCAACACCAAGCTGGTATATGGCGAAATCATCGGCAATCCCAAAGGCGATGTTCCGGATTTGAAAGCGGTAACCGATGCCGCGCACTCGTTCGGACTGCCGGTATTTCTGGACAACACTTTTGCCCCGACGCTCTGCCGTCCTTTTGAGCACGGCGTGGACGTAATCGTCTATTCCTGCACCAAGTGGATCGGCGGCCACGGCACGACTATCGGCGGCGCCATTATTGACAGCGGCAAATTCGACTGGTCAACCGGCCGCTTCCCTGAATTCACCACCCCCGACCCCAGCTATCACGGCATCGTATACTGGGATGCATTGAAAAACGTTCCCGGCGCCGGCAATATCGCCTTTATCATAAAGGCGCGGGTGCAGGGAATGAGGAATATCGGCCCCTGCCCGAGTCCGATCAGCGAATTTCTGCTGCTGCAAGGCGTGGAAACACTGCCACTGCGGATGAAAGCGCATTGCACCAACGCTCTGGCGCTGGCAAAATATCTCAAAAATCATCCGCTGGTCAGCTGGGTCAATTACCTGGGACTGGAAGATCACCCGTCGCACCAGATCGCGCAGAAGTATCTGAAGGGCGGCTTCGGCTCGGTGTTCGGCTTCGGCATCAAAGGCGGCGCGGACGCGGCTGTGAAATTCATCGATTCCGTCAAGCTGGCAAAACACCTGGCAAATGTCGGCGATGCGAAGACCCTGGTGATTCATCCGTGGTCAACCACCCATCAGCAGCTTACTGATGAGTTCAAGACCGCTGCCGGAATCAATCCGGAGTTCGTCCGGGTTTCAGTCGGCATTGAAGACATTGAAGACATCATGGCTGACTTCGATCAGGCATTGGAGGCCGGCCGGTAGTCAATCGGCTTACGCGGGTTAAGCCCGCGTACATCGAGAATTCAGGAGTCAGAAGTCAGAATAAAACTGAAGACTGAAATCAGAATAAATACAAAAGACAGCGAGTAATACATTACCGGAATCAGGAGAATAGACGGCAGAGGTCAGGACAAAATGCAGAGCAATGATTTGATTTTATGCATTCCATTCTGGCTCCTGACTTCTGACTCCTGACTTCTGTTTTTAAGGTTTAAAAGTTATGCGCAGAATATATCTGGATTACAACTCCACCACGCCGCTGCACCCGGGCGTACTGGAAGAAATGATGCCGTTTTTTGAAACAAAATTCGGCAATCCTTCCAGTCTGCACTTTTTCGGGAGAGAGACCGCGGCGGCGCTGGATTTAGCCAGATGCCGCGCCGGGAAATTGATCGGAGCCGATGTTGATGAGATCATCTTCACCAGCGGCGGCACCGAATCCAACAATCTCGCGCTGTCCGGAATCGCCCGGCGTCTGAAAACAACCCGCAATCACATCATTACCACGTCGGTCGAGCACAGTTCGGTACACGACCAGTGCGTCAGACTGGAGAGCGAAGGGTTCAAAGTAACTTATCTGCCGGTAACGCGTCAGGGTGAAATATCGCTGAATGACCTGGAGCAGGCGGTAACTGCACGCACCGCGCTGATCTCGCTGAGTCTGGCGAATAACGAGAC
>CAIMFA010000519.1 GCA_903840185.1 uncultured Lentisphaeria bacterium
ATTTATTCTGACTCCTGACTCCTGAATTCTGACTACTTTTGCAATTACATAAGACGTATTGCATTGCGCAACGTCCAGTATTTCCGGTATCAGTTTCTCGACTCGAGCCGGAAACGCAAAGGTGTTGTCTTTAAAACAAGCCGGAAGACTTCGTGCAGACGGTGGGCGTCACTGAAGCCTGCCTGAACGGCGATGCTTTCGATTTTAAAATCTGTCTCCCGCAGCAGTTTGCAGGCTGTTGCGATTCGCGTGTCCTGCAGCAACTGGCGCGGCGAAGTTCCAATCTTCCGGTTCATCAGCTTTCGCAGCCCGGAATCGGAGATGCATACATTCATGGCGATATCAGATACAGAGATGCTGGACGTGTGGTTTTTTCTGATGAATTCCACCGCTTTTGTCACAACCGGATTTCCTGCCGCCAGAATATCCGTACTTTTCCGGATGACCGGCACCGGCACCGGCGGCACCAGCACCGGAGCAGATGGAAACGGTTCACCCGCCATCAGCCGGTCAAGCAGCGCCGCACCTTCATAGCCGATCTCGCGCAGACGGCTGTCAATGCTTGAGATCGGTACGCTGGAGCTGTTGCAGATCAAAGTTTCGTTATCCACCCCCAGAATGGCTATATCTTCCGGAACCCTTAATCCTGCCGCAAGCGCAGTTTCCAGCAATTCCAGCGCGGAGGTATCATTTGTACAGAATACAGCGCAGGGCAGCGGCAGCTTTTTTAATTGAGCCCCGAGCTTGTGACTGATTTTATCCCACGGTTGATTGAGTATATTCCGGGGTGTGACAATGGCTCGCGTCTGACGATTGTTTCTCGCCATTTCATCAGCAAAGGCGGCCTGACGGACAGGATGCCCCCCGTAATAGCAGCAGTGAACGTCTCCAAGTGTCAGGAAATACCGCGCGGCAACCCGGCCGATTTCTTCGCTGTCCGCGCATACCACGGCAAAAGGAAAATTCATTTGCTCGGCCTGATTGAAAGATACAATCGGGATATCGGCATGAGCATGAAGAAATTTCATCAGCTGAGTCGAAGGAGTGAGATGAGTCAGGATGCCGTCACCCGGCCAGCGGCGCGGCAGTTTGAAACGGGTGGAAGTGATTCCCAGATGCCAGTCGTGTTTGCTGGAATAATCAGCCACGCCGCGCAGCAGCTGATACATTGCAGACATATATAATTCGAAAACCGGCAGAACGTTTTTCATGCTGCACTCCGGTTGCTTGCCGCTGAACAGTCGATTATTCCCGTTCTATACATATCATTTCCTGATAACGTCATTGTGAATCATTTTTATTCAATATATAATATAAGCATAAAGCATATTAATTACCATGCAAATCAAGCGTGGAAGAATCTAACAATATATAGAATCACTCAAGGAGGGTGACGATTAATGAATGCAACTAATGTAAAGAGCATGACCGGGTCTTCAGATTCCAGGGTGAGTCCGGAAAAACTGACTGAAGCCATCAAGGCGCTGGCCAGGGCGGAAGGTGCCGACCTTGTCGGCATCGCGCCGGTTTCGAGATACGAAGGGGCCCCGGCCATGCTGCGTCCGCAGGCGCATCTGCCGGAAGCCATGTCGGTGATTGTAATGGCAGTGCACCATACGGATGCTTCGGTGGACTGGGGCGGTGAGCCGAACAGCAACTGGGCAGGGCCGTTTCAGATCGGCATGATTCCCAAGCTTGATACAATGGCGCTCAGGATTGCCCGGTTTGTCGAGCGGCAGGGATACGCGGCCGTGCCGCTTTCCTGTACTTATTTCTGGCGTCACCGTCCATATAAAAGCGTTCCATTTGCTCATGCCGCCTCATTCAGTCACATGAATGCGTTTGTCGCGGCCGGACTGGGGGAATACGGCTGGCACGGGATGGTGATGTCTCCTGAATACGGGCCGCGTCAGCGCCTGATATCGGTGATAACGGCGGCGCCGCTTATTCCTGATCCGCTGTACTCCGGAGAAAAACTGTGCGACCGTTGCAACCAGTGTGAGAAAGCGTGTTACGGGCACAACTACAAACCGGAGCATCTGCTCTCATCCACTCCTATGGGATTTACAATTGAGGGAAAGAAGTTCGAGTACGCCAACATTAACCGCTGGCGCTGCTTCTGGGGCGAACAATGCCATCTGGATATGAACAAGCTTCCCGGCGTGAAAGATGTCACCGAGGATAAGATATATCAGGAAATGGATCACGGAGTGATGCGTGCCGGTCACGGTTACATGTGTGCTTCGTTCAAGAGCTGCATGGCTAAGCCGCTGCGGAAGTGGGACCGCGCTTATACCGCTAACCCCCGGAGAAAAAAAACAATCGCTCAGATTACGCCCGCTGAACTAAGGAAAGGCATCCTGGCACGGGCGAAAGCCGCCGGCGCCGACCGGCTGTCCATTCAACCGCTTTCAAGTTTTACCGCTATCAAAGGTAATTTTTACGAAGGATTCCGCACGGATGATCTGTTTGACCGGATGGACTGGGTGATTACCATCGGCCGGTCGACTCCAGCCTTTCTGATCAACGACAATCCGCTGTCGGCAAAGAATGGCGCTGTTATGGGGAAAAACTGGGAATATTCGAATATCACCAGAGGCCGGATGATGACCGGTACCGTGGATATCGCGCGCTATCTTGATGATCTGGGTTGCGAGGCGTTGCAGGTCTGGAAGTCCACCGGCACCGGCGACTTGGCGGCAAATATGGCCGGCTGGAGCGATGAACCCAAAGGAGTACTCGTGCTGGAATCGGTTATATGCAAGGCTCCGCTGACCGCGGAAACGCTGTCCATCCCCTGTCCGCTGGACGATTTAGCGCCGGAAGCGATTGCTGGAGCAGTGCGCCAGCGCCTTCCGCAAATCGATCTTTTCGGAACTGCGCGAGTCGATGATTTGCAGTTCGCCGAGGGAAGAGCGCTTAAAAATCTAGTGCCTGGCGCCAGAACAATCATTGCACTTGGAGTCGAACTGCCGAAACGGGTTGTCGAGCTGGCCGGAGCACAGGAAGCCGAGTGCGCCGTGTCATACCAGTACGTCAATTACCAATCCACCCGCGAAGCGGTCTGGGCGGCTCAGGACATCGCGTCTTCTTTATCCGCCAGAGGATATTTTGCCGTTCCGCTGCTCAATTTGGAGGTCAACTCAGTCGGACAGCCGATTCCATACGTCGAATTGCTGCCGGACCTGCGGGCGCAATCGCCATTTGCCGCCGCCACCGGCATTGGCACACTGGGTAAAAGTGGTTTTTTGATGACTCCTGAGTTCGGGCCGCGCCAGCGCCTGGCCTTTGTGCTGACAGATGCCGAGTTCTCATCAGCTCCGAAAGAAGCGCAGACATCGCCATGCCCGGATGATTGCAGGGCATGTGTATCAGGATGTCCGGTGCAGGCGCTGCAATCGGAAAAAATCAAAAAGGTGAAGATATCGGATGGTAATGTGTATCCAGTCTTCGAACGCAATGAGGTTCGCTGCCAATGGGCGCGCTGCATGGGAATGACTGAGGGCGAAGGTTCCGCTCTGCCTGGATGGAAACTGCCTGATCTGGCTGTGCCGGACAAGCTGGATGAAGCTTCCATTAATGAGGCTCTTTTTAAAAAAGATCCCATTCAAGTACGCTGCTATCACAGCAGCCCGAATCATTCCGACACGCAGGTTGAGCGCTGCCTTCAGGCATGTCCGCTTGGACGGAAATAATTTATTGACAAAGTATGAAGCAATGACGTGATGTCCGCCGCGGTGGCCGTCACGTCATTTTTACTGTATTGAATTCTATAAATGTATGGAATATAGTATTAATACCGGATCGCATTCTTCTAGTTCATAAGCATCAATAAATTTTGTAGTTGTAAAGAGAGAAAAATGATTGTTACAGCGTATTGCCTGGCCCATGGTCACTGGACGGTTATCCCTCATCAGCTTGAGGAGAACTTCAAAGATATGGTTGACTGCGGATTCACCGCCGTGGCGCTTTCGTTCAGCGAAAGCGAGATGATGTACTCAAGGCGCGCCTTTGAAATCCAGGTGAATCTGGCCCATAAATGCGGACTTAAGGTTTTTGTCATTCCAAGCCGGCTGGGATGCAGATTTGCCGGCGCGCCGCTGATGCCGGGACTATGGATATCCGGGCATCCTGAAGCCCAGGTGCCGGAATACACCGGCTGGACAGGACCAATCGCCTGTCTGGAAAGCGATGTGTTCCGCTGCTGGATTAAGGAATTCATGGACACGTTGCTCAATGACTACCCGCTGGACGGCATAATCTGGGATGAACCCAAATCCGACACCATGGTGTCGAAACATCCTGCAACCATTGCTAAATACGGTTCCAGCCCGACGCCTGAACAGATGGCGGACGGGTTTGTCGATTTCCTGGATGACCTGACATCATACTGTCTGACTATCAGACCTGATTTGTGCATTACGCTTTTCAATATGGCATCAGCCTCAACGCGTTTTACTCAGGCCGCTACCGCAATCAAGGGAATTCAGTACGCCGGATATGACGGGAACCTGTCCCGGCACAGCTTTTTTCATGAAAAACCTGAATGGACGAAATACCGGATTGAATCGGTATGGGAGCGTACTCAGCAGGAATGCGCCGCCGCCGGCAAAGGTACTTTTGCCCTGATTGAAAACATGCTGATTCCTAAAGAAGCCATGCAGGAATATAAAGACAATCTCGATACGTATCTGCAGCAGTACCGCCCTGACCATTTATCTTTATACTATTATGCGCATAACAATGAAGATCCGGAGACGGTGCATCAGATTACCAGGGAGTTGATGCAGAAATACTTATGAGTAAAATAAAGGGTCAATTGCTTTCTGAAATATGCCGTTTATTACCTTGAGTATTGGATACTG
>CAIMFA010000520.1 GCA_903840185.1 uncultured Lentisphaeria bacterium
GATGCCGGTATTATTATTCTGCTGCTGCTGGTAAAAATAAATTTTCTGTTCAGGAGAAGAGACTGGATCAACATTGCCGTATGTACCGGTTTTTGTTTATTTTACCTTGTTCCGCTGGACATGTTGTTTAAAATATCCAACCACCTTGGAGCTTTCCCGGTGTTCAGCAGTATATTTATTACATGCCCCTTTAAAAGTCAATACCAGCACTTGCTGCCATTCCCCTCATGGTCAATTATAGCGCTTGCCTGCTATGCTTTCTATCTATATAAAAAGACGGATGATGATTTTATTTTCGATTTAAATTTCATGCACGAGAATAGTCGTAAAAGTGATTGAAGTGCATTTAACCTGGATTATTCATAAAAATGGATGAGAGACGAAAATATGCTCAAAAAGAAAGATTTTGACGATGCCGCAGTCGTAGCAGCGCTACGGCGAGAACATCGGCAAATACTTTGAGCATAATTATGCATTAATATCTATATCTCGTGTTTAACCAAAAGCTTCGTATTTTGCAATGTTCCCAGGCATAATTTTGTATTTCTGGTTCTTTATGATTGTGAAACAATCTTTGGAGTGCGAAGCCCCTGCTTCGCTTTAGATTCCGGTGAAACCTGAATTGCAGGCAGAAATATAATAGCCGAACAGAAAACCAAAGCGGCGCAGGAGTGCCGCACTCCAAAGTCAGGCCGGAGCGCCTGACGGAATAAGTCCAAGGCTCGCCGGTTAAGTTCATCCGCATTGAACAGCCCGGGCGGAATCCCGCTATGCGGGAGAATATCCAATATCCAAATTGGAACAGCCCAAAACCAATATCCAATATCCAATAACCAACACGGAATATCCAATATCCAAATGGTAACAGCCCCGAGCCAATATCCAATATCCAATATCCAACAGGGAACAGCCAGTAGACAGTAGACAGAGTAAAACTTAAAATCTAAAACCTGAAACCTGAAACCTGAAACCTGATTCAATATCCAATATCCAACAGGGAACAGCCAGAAGACAGAATTAATTCTGTAAAAATCGAGAGATCATGTTCATGCTCCAGACCGGAGCATGAACATGTCATTAAAGCAGCTGATCACCAGCGGTAATAGCGGTACGGATCATCGCCCATCGGGAATTCAGCGCGCCAGTCGGGATGATAAAATGGAGCAGTCGGTTTGGCTGCATTTTCTTTAGGCTTCAGCTCCATCACCTCGGCAGGACCGACCATGCCGCCGCTGCCGAAGTGGTCGAAAACACGCACTGCGATCACATGGCGTCCGGGAGTGACCAGCCGCCCCGGTATGGTGTAGAGACGCGGAGTCATCCAGAAATTTTTCACGGTGATATCGGTAGCGCCGACTTTTTCACCATCGAAATAGGTGGAGTCAAAGTCGTCAACCGTACCCAGCGACAGCAGCAGATCTCTGCCCGCCCATCTGGCCGGAATATCTATGGTGCGCCGGAAAACACCTTCGCCATCCGTTTCCGACCATGCGCCGCCGTAGCTTTCCCACTCTTTCGGGACAGAAACTTCCTGCATGCCCGACTCATCCGCATTTTTTATGATCAGTTTGCCTGCTTTAGCGGTTATGCCTGGGTCTTTGTGCTGAGGTTCGCTTGCTCCGACAGGCGGCAGCGGCAGGGTAAGGCTCACCTTCCAGGTGCCGTCCAGCGCAATGCGGTCAGGCGGAGTTATCTGTCTGAATATGCGGCTGTCGCACTCGCATTCCGCGCCGAGGTTGGAGGCGATCTGGGCCAGGGCGCGGGTCCAGTGCCAGCGGGTTGAACGGTTATAAGTCAGCCGGTCGGCGTCGAGCGCTTTAGCATCAAGTTGAAAGAAGACGGCGACGCCATTGCCGCGCCGGATTTCCGCCAGTAAACCGTCAGCGCCGGTAGCATCAGCACCGGATGCGACCACCCATGCCTCGCCGTCCACGCGTCTGCGCAGTTCGCCGGGCATCAGGCCGCGGCAGCTTTGCCATCCGGGAATTGCCAGAGAACCGGAATGCTGTGCCACTTTTGACAGATGCACCCCGAGCGGCGCTGTTTCTGTACGGCGCGGCAGAATGATGGCCTTGCCGCCGCGGCGCAGAAAGGCGTCAAGCGCGGCATTATCGACAACCGCATCAGCGCCGATCACGACCAGACCATTTTCCGGCAATGCATCAACCTTGCGGCAGAGGATGCCGGAGGTGGAAAGAATTGCCGCCGTATCGGCTCCGCCGAGATAAGCGACAGGCGACCGCGGTTCCGGTTTGGCCGATGCCGCCGAGATCAGTATTGACCGTGCAAGCCGCTCCGCCGCGGGATCTGCGGCGGCGTGATCTTCAAGGTCGAGAGTGCAGATAGTAAGCATGCCGGAGCCGATCGCGACCTCCGCCAGCGGTGTATACGCGCTGTCGAATTCGCAGGCGATCAGCGGACGCCAGCCGGCGCGGTGCGGCACTTCGATGGCGGCACTGCTGATGGCATGACGCGCGCCCCAGCGCCAGCCGTGCGGCGGAGTACGGTATGAATTGGCATCGGCAATGGAGGCGTCAACCGGGTTGACCAGCCGGCTTGAGCCTGCCCAGTCGCGGAGTGCGTCCGCATCGAGTCCGGCCAGCGCCGGATGATCCGGCAGCGTCGGGAAACCGCGGCGCGTCAACTGCCATGATACACGAAGTCCAAGGCGGTCACGCATCCAGTCCGGATCCTGCGCCATGAGCAGCGCCCGTCCGCCGGAACGTATAAACTTTTCCACTGCCGCGGAATCCGCTCCGCCTTTGGCGAGAGCGTTGCGGCCGATTACCAGCAGCCGGTCTGTGGCGGTTCCATCCCAGGGCCGGGCGGATACGCCCAGGCTTTTGAGCAGTGCGGCGGTATCGCCCTGCGGATCGAGCAGCGCGACGGCGGGAAGCTTGCCATCGTAAGGACGGAAGACACGGAAAGCAAAACTGTCTGTGTGCTTAACCGTGCCGATTGTGCACTCAAGCTTAATGACGCCGTTGACGCTGTCGGAGGAGAGCGTTGCCGGCAGTTTGAATTCAACCGGCAGAAGTTTCGTCGTTGCGGGCGGTATTTCGCCTTCCAGCCGTCCGTCAGCGACGCGTGCTCCGCCGATCTCCACAGTCCATACGGCGTTGAAATGCTGCGGTTTGCGGCTGTCGTTGAGCAGCGCCAGCTGCTTGTCTGCCTTTTCACCGGCGCGGTAGTTATGGGTTTTGTCAATGAAGTCAGGCGCTCCCGCGATCCATGCCAGGGTTTCCTGATTTGACGAGGAAAGCGCATCGGACACGCTGTTTGAAATCATGCCCTCCGGCTGGAGGAAGTGCACGATGGAGGCGTCACGCGTGGCGTTCCAGACGCCGCGCAGGCCGGGGGTGAATGCGGGCATGGTCACGGCCGGCTTCGGCTTGATACCCATCGCGGCGGCTGCCGTGCCTGAGTCTTTCTGCCAGCCCATTTCCGACCACGGCACCATGCCGCCGGTCACGCCCCATGTGCGCCAGGCGCGCCAGGTGTTGCGGATGAACAGCGCCTGTAATTCTTTATAGCCGGGATGAAACTGTTCGGCGTTGATGCTGTGCCAGGATTTCCACTGCTGATCTTTTTCGAATGTGGCGGCGAGAGTTTTGCGGTATGCCGGAGTCTCGGTCCGGTAGGCATCCGCGCCTTCATAGATGGCGCAATATTCCGAGTAGAACGGTTCGCTTACTGATGCTATTCCGTAACCGCTGCGGCCGCGGTGGAAACTGACATAGAGCGGAGTGCCGAATTCAACCATCAGCAGCGGCATGTCACCGGATTCAGCCCATTTTGAAGGCCATTCCTCGCGTTCCTGAAGCGGTGTGACGCAGAGGTAGTTGTTGGCGGTATAGATGTTGCCTACCGGTCCGCCTGCATGCAGCAGTACGGGCCGGGTCGGATCGGTCTGCCTGATCATTGACACGATTTGTTCGCCGATGGCGGCGGTGCGGCGCCACACGGAATCATTAATCCACCCCCGGGTTTTGGAGCCGATTACTTCAGGATTCTGATCCTGCCCGTTGCCGAAGCGGTTTGCCCCGGTGGCCCAGATCACCAGTGACGGATGGTTGCGCAATATTTTTATCTGGCGGGCCATGCGTTCCTGCCAGCCCTGCTTGACGCCGGGCTTCTTCCATTCGCCGACCAGTTTGACCTGGCACAGCGCGGGGCAGATGACGAGAAAGCCGGCGCGGTCAGCCTCGGTACACCACAGATTATCGAATTCAGGGCGCCCGCGCTCATCGCGGTCCCACGGCCAGAGTTCGTTGCAGTTGAAACCGTTGGCGCGCAGTCCGGTGTAGAAAGATTTCATCAGTTCACGGTTGCCCGAAACCAGGCCTTCCGCATTAGTGTGGGTCGGACGGAGACGTATTTCTTTTTCATTTAACAGGAAACGCTTACCGTCGATACGGAATTCACGGAAACCAAAGTTTTCCGCCAGAGTGTCGTCGAGGCCGGAGCCTTTCGCCGAAAGTTCCAGCGTGTATAGATTGGGGGAATCAATGTCCCATAGCTGCGGATCAGCCCAGTCCCAGGCTGCATTGAACGATCCGGAACCGGCATTGACGGTTGCGCCGGAGTTGAACCGTTTTACTTCATTGCCTTTAGCGTCGCGCACGACCGCGGTCAATGCGACTTTTCCCGCTTTGGCAACGCCTTCGTATTCGACCTCGACAGCCAGCTTATGCTCCCGTACCGAGGTGCGGATCGCGCAACCGGCGAGATGGGCTCCGGCGGGACGGCTGGTGAGCAGAACATCGCCGATCAGTCCGCGGGTTTGAAGTTGTACCTTCTCCTTCAATATCTGTCCTTCGCCCATGCCCATAAAACGGGTTACTTCAGTTGCGTCGGCAGTGGCGACGACTTTGAGCCGCATCCGGTAAGTTTTGCCGGGCTCAACCGCGGCGGTAATATCCACTTCGCCGCAGGGCCACGCGACGCGTCCGATCTCCCGGCCGTCGATAAACACTGCCGCGTCAGTCGATACTCTGGTCAAATCAAGAACAACGGCCCGTCCCTGCCATGCTGCGGGAATGGTCAAATCACGTTCATACCATGCGGCCGGCGTAGAATCGTTAAAACCGTTCCATGCCGGTCCGGTGGCCGGGATTGCCCTGGGCAGTCCCCAGCCTGCCCAGCTGCCGGGTACCCGTATCCAGCCCCAGCCGGTTTTCTGAGGCGATTCCGCCGCCGGTCCGATGGCCGGCTGAAAGCGCCACAAACCATTGAGACAGACAACCGAGCGCAGCGGCCCCAGATTTTCCAAGGGTTCTTGTCCCCAGGTTACCGACTGTCCGGCCGGAACCGGGCTGTCGACTCCTTCTCCGCTTTTCGCCAGTTCAACGCGCAGGTTTTTCAACTCCCATTCTCCGACGGTATCAAAGATTGCCGGTGAAATCCTCACCAGTTTAGCGCCGGCTGGAATTTGAACATTTTCCATAGCATTGACCCAGCCGTCTGTGGGCTTCTGCCAGAATCCGGCAACAGCATGCGTGACTTTATCGTCCGGCCCGATGAACGTGAGCGCGATACGGGCGTCATTCCAGCTTTCCTTGCCCTTAGTGATAGCTTTCACCCGCACCTGATAAGTGAAGCGCAGGTCTTTCCAGGAAGGATCGAGCTTGAGCTCCTGGGTGGCTGATGTTGAACTTACTGTTGTTGTCTTGAGCGTCAAAATATTTTTTCCGCCATCAGATACGACCTTGACGCCGGAACCGTAAATAGTCCAGCCGGCGGGCTGTCCGTTAGCGTCAAGCGACTGGAAATCTCCGTTGGTAATTGCAGGTACGGGAGTAGTAACCGGCTTAGCGGCAACGGGCTTAACTGCTGCAGCCGGAACGGCGGCAGGCGGTGGCGGAGTGACAGACGGCGCGGCTATTTCGCTGCGTTTCCCCGCCAGTTCCACGCGCAGGTTTTTCACCTCCAGTTCTCCGGTGGTCGCAAAGATTGCCGGCGCAATTTTGACCGATGTCGCACCGTCAGGGATTGGAACATTCTGCGCCAGTTCCATCCAGCCGTTCGTAGGCTTCTGCCAGTTTCCGGCCACGCAGTGTGTAACCTTGTTGCCGGGCGCAATAAAGGTGAGTGCGATACGGGCGTCGTTCCAACCCTCCTTGCCGCGGGTGATGGCTTTCACCCGCACCTGACCGGTGAAGCGCAGCGCCGCCCATGATGGATCAAGCACAAGTTCCTGAATAGCTGAGGCCGAACCGTTTTCTGTCTTGAGCGTCAGAACATTTGTCGTGCCGTCGGGGACCACCTTGACGCCGGAAGCGGAAAGGCTCCAATAGTCGGGCTCGCCATTCATATCAAGCGATTTGAAATCCCCGTTGACGATGGATGGCGCGGATGGTGCCGCTCCAAAACAGACTGTTACGAATAGAAACGTAACCAGAGACAGGAGATAACGTACTTGCATAAACAATGTCCTTTCTTTTTATATATATTCCGTTAAATGAAGATTACTTGTTTTCAATCCGGGTAGATCGCTTTATAGAGTATAATTGCTGGCTTTTCTCCTTATGCGTGAACCCGTCAGGGTATAGCAGCAATGGTGCGATGCTGTATGAACTGGTGTTTGCCGCAATGCCATAAAAACCTGAATTTTTATTTGGTTTAGTCTTTTACTAACACGAGTTAATAATACATGATTCAACTGTTTGTGTCAATATGCTTCAGCGCAAAAAAAACAAAAATAAAATCTGCAAATTTATTTATTTAACAGTACCTAGCTATATAGGTTTATTATAATAGATGATCATGAATAATGCAAGAGATTATATCCTGAAATTCTTGAAAATGTTGTTATTGGGAATAACTTTAATAGACTGGTTTAAAAATAAACGGATTGTTGAATGCTGGAATATATCATAAAACGATTGGGGCTGGCTGTTTTGACGCTGTTCATCATCATGGTGGTCAGCTATACGCTGCTGCGTTATGCGCCCGGGGATCCGACTAAGAGCTCGATCATGGGGGAAACTTCGGGCGAGGGGATGTCTGCTGAGAAAGGCGCATTTGCCCAGAACCGCTCGATGCGGGAGAAGCTTTTTCTGGACAAGCCGATTTACATCGGGTTCATATTCTGGCTGAAGGGCGTTGTCTGCCACTGCGATTTCGGTACTTCCGCGTCGGTTGACACCGGCCGGCCGGTGACTGATATCATTATGGAGCGTCTGCCGGTGACGCTGCAGCTCAATATTCTGGCCGTGCTGGTCACCTATCTGCTGGCGATTCCGCTGGGTATTTATTCGGCGGTCTATGTTGATACCTTCTTTGACCGGTTTGTGACATTTGTAATGTTTTTTCTCTATTCGCTGCCGGTGATCTGGGTGACGCTGATGCTTCAGGCCACGTTGTGCGAAGGCGGCAGCTATCCGCTGTTTCCGCTGAAAGGCCTCAGTTCCGCCAATACGCTCAGCATGGGCTCCTGGGAGATCTTATGGAGTTCGTCCAGACATTATGTGCTGCCGGTGATCTGTCTGGCTTATGCCGGATTCGCCGGATTGTCCCGCTACGCCCGGTCCGGCATGCTGGAAGTCATCCGGCAGGACTACATCCGCACCGCCCGCGCGAAAGGGGTGCCGGAATATCAGGTGATTTTTAAGCATGCGCTGCGCAACGGCATGATCGTGCTGATCACGCTTTTTTCCGGACTGTTGCCCGGACTGGTGGCCGGCAGTATCATTATCGAATACGTTTTCAGCATTCCCGGCATGGGTTCGCTCTCGCTGCTGGCGCTGAGCAGCCGCGATTATCCCGTTCAGATGGCGCTGTTCTCTTTTGCTGCAGTGCTGACGCTGGCCGGCATTCTACTGGCCGACCTGATGTACGTCATGGTGGATCCCCGCATCTCCTTCTCCGGAAAGCGCAGTTGACCTGATGAGTATGGGAAGCCTGGGAAGCTTTTTCTTTTCATTCCGGCTGCATCAGCAGCCGGAACAGTGGACTTTATGGACTTTATGGACTTTATAGACTTTATAGACTTTATGGACTCTTCTCTAACGTCCGTTTTGTCCGTTGCTTCCCGCATTGGGGCTGACCATGGGCCATATCCCAGGCTGCAACACGGACGAACACGGACATTTGCCGGGCAGCCGGGCAATGCACCTGCCTCCCGCTTTTCCCGCTTTTAACTTGTCTAGCTTTTCTCGCTTGTCTCGCTTGTCTCGCTAAAAAAAAGGCCGGGTTTTATCCCGGCCGTTTTTTTTCAACTTGCTCAGATATCCTGACGCGGCGTGTAGTGAGTGTGGAGCAGCTCGTGCGCCTTATGGCTGCCGGGCTTGCCCAGGAATTCGGCATACAGTTTCTGGATGTACGGATTCTGATGCGATTTGCGCAGGGTGAGTTTTTCGTCCGCCTGATAGATCGCGTTTTTACGTTTTTCCAGAATGGAAGTATTGCCGTGGATATAGGGCTGGCCGCCGCCGTTGAGACAACCGCCGGGACAGGCCATGATTTCGATGGCGTCGTAATGAGCTTCGCCTCTCTGTATTTTCTCCAGGATCTTGCGGGCATTGCCCAGTCCGGAGGTGACAGCGGCTTTAACTTCTATGCCCGCCACGTTGACCGTGGCTTCCTTGACGCCTTCCAGGCCGCGGACTGCCTTGAAGTCAATCCCCGGCAGATCCTGTCCGGAAACCCAGTCGGCGGCGGTGCGGAGCGCGGCTTCGAGCACACCGCCGGAAGCTCCGAAAATTATCGCTGCACCGGTGGATTCACCGAGCGGATTGTCATATTCCGCCGGTTCCAGACGGTCAATCAGGATGCCAGCTTCCTTGAACATGTCAGCCAGTTCGCGGGTGGAGATCACGATATCCACGTCTTTTACGCCGTCATGCGTGAATTCTTCACGGGACGCTTCATATTTCTTGGCCAGGCAGGGCATGACTGAGACGACCACGATTTCTTCCGGTTTCTTGCCGATCTTTTCGGCATAATAGGATTTGGCGATAGCGCCGAACATCTGCTGCGGCGACTTCGCGGTGGAAGGCATATAGATCAGTTCCGGGAACTGGTGTTCCAGGAATTTAACCCAGCCGGGGCAGCAGGAGGTCAGGATCGGCAGATTCTGCTTTTTAGTGAGTCTTTCGATCAGCTCGGTGGTTTCCTCCATGATCGTCAGGTCGGCGGCAAAGTCGGTATCGAACACTTTGTCGAATCCGAGCAGCTTCAGGCCGGCGACGAGTTTGCCGGTGGCGATCGAGCCGGGTGCCATGCCGAATTCTTCGCCGATGGCGACACGGACGGCGGGCGCGGTCTGGACAATTACCGTTTTGGTCTTGTCGTTCAACGCGCGCCATACATCATATTTATAGTTCATTTCAGTCAGCGCGCCGACCGGGCAGACGGCTACGCACTGTCCGCAGAACGTGCATTTGGTGTCGGTGAGCGGACGCATCGCGGCCGGAGCCACAACGGCGTTGAAACCGCGGCCCACGCCGGAGAGAATCCCGACGGTCTGCATTTTGTTGCAGGCGGTTTCGCAGCGGCGGCACATGATGCATTTGTCCAGGTCGCGGACGATGGACTTGCTGGACAGGTCAATGTCATAGGTGGACTGTTTGCCTTCGTACAGGACGTGATGCAGATCCATTTCCGCGGCCAGTTTCTGCAGTTCGCAGTTGCCGTTCTTTTCGCAGGTCAGGCAGTCTTTCGGATGGTCTGACAGGAGCAGGTCCAGCAGCGTTCTGCGGGCGTTGATTGAACGGATGGTGTTGGTTCTCACCACCATTCCTTCCATTACCGGAGTGCAGCAGGCGGGGGCCAGGTTTTTCCGGCCTTCGACTTCGACCACGCAGATCCGGCAGGAGCCGGTGGTGTGGTCAATGTCGAAACAGCTTAATTCCATGTGGCAGAGCGTCGGGATTTTAATCCCGATTTTGTTGGCGGCATGAAGAATCGTCGAATTCTTCTTGACTGCCACTTTGATATTATTTATCGTCATGTTGATCATGTTGTCTGTTCTCCGTAATTAGCTTCAGTTTCTGTCTATGGCGTGGAATTTGCAGGTCTGGTAGCAGACGCCGCACTTGATGCATTTGCTCTGGTCAATGACATGCTTGCTCTTGCGCTCGCCGGCGATACAGGCCACCGGACAGTTTCTGGCGCAGAGCGTGCAGCCTACACAGTTGTCATTGATTACGAAAGAGATGAGATTCTTGCATGCACCTGCCGGACATTTGTGATCCTTGATATGGGCCTGATACTCTTCCGGGAAATTGGCCATCGTGGACAATACCGGGTTCGGAGAAGTCTGGCCGAGTCCGCACAGCGCCGTATCCTTGATGATGTTGGACAGCGTTTTCAGTTTGACCAGCGTGTCCTGGGTGCCGTTGCCGTTGCAGATGGTTTCCAGCATTTCGTACAGCCGGGTGTTGCCGATACGGCAGGGGGTGCATTTGCCGCAGGATTCATCCAGCGTGAACTGAAGGAAGAATTTGGCGATGTTGACCATGCAGTCATCTTCGTCCATGACGATCATGCCGCCGGAACCCATCATCGAACCCAGCCCGATCAGCGCTTCGTAGTCAATCGGGGTGTCGATCTTGTCCGAACGGATACAGCCGCCGGACGGGCCGCCGGTCTGCACGGCTTTGAACTGCTTGCCGTATTTGATGCCGTTGCCGAGGCCGAATATGATATCTTTCAGCGGAGTGCCCATCGGAACTTCGACCAGGCCGACTTTGTCGACTTTCCCGGCCAGCGCGAACACTTTAGTGCCGGAGGAATTGGCGGAGCCGATCTTCTTGAACCAGGCTGAACCTTTACGGAAGATGGCGGCCAGGTTGGCGAACGTTTCGACGTTGTTGACTACGGTCGGAGCCTTCCACAAACCGGATACTGCCGGGAAGGGGGGCTTGAACGTCGGTTCGCCGCGCATTCCTTCAATGGAATGGATGAGCGCGGTTTCTTCGCCGCAGACGAATGCTCCGGCGCCGTATTTCAGTTCGATCGTGAAATCGAATCCGGTTCCCATGATATTCTTGCCCAGCAGGCCGGCTTCTTCCGCCTGCTTGATGGCGATATGCAGCCGCTGGATGGCCAGCGGATATTCGGCGCGGATGTAAATAAAACCGGTATGGGCGCCGATGGCATAACCGCCGATCGCCATGGCTTCGAGCACGGAGTGCGGGTCGCCTTCCAGTACCGCTCTGTCCATGAACGCGCCCGGATCGCCTTCGTCGGCGTTGCAGATCAGATATTTTACCGGGGTTTCCTGGGCCGCCGCGAAACTCCATTTCTTGCCGGTCGGGAACCCGCCGCCGCCGCGGCCGCGCAGTCCGGATTCGATTACTTCCAGAATCACTTCCTGCGGTTTCATTCCGGTCAGCACTTTCGCCAGCGCCTGGTAACCGGAGCGCGCAATATAATCATTCAGCTTTTCCGGATTGATCCGGCCGCAGTTGCGGAGCACGATCCTGGCTTGAATCGCGCCGTGAGTGTTTTCCTCGTCTTCCGGATAGTACCAGGTGCGGTTGATGACTCTGGAGCCCGCCGCCGTGCCGGACGCGGCTTCAAGGATCGCGCCGGCCTGATCCGGTTTCACGTCTCCGTAAATGATGCTGGTGCCGTCAAGGGTGTTGATCACTTCAATGCTGGGTTCGCAGTGGCAGAGGCCCATGCAGCCGGTTTCAACCAGTTCCACGGCTGATTCCAGTTTCCGCGCGGCAACTTCGTTTTTGAACGCTTCAACTACCGGTGTGCCGCCGGCGGCAATACCGCAGGTGCCCATGGAAATTA
Source organism: uncultured Lentisphaeria bacterium (assembly GCA_903840185.1). Classification (GTDB taxonomy): domain Bacteria; phylum Verrucomicrobiota; class Lentisphaeria; order Victivallales; family Victivallaceae; genus CAIPAT01. The sequence goes on from CAIMFA010000520.1 coordinate 11,749, forward strand.
AAATCCGGGTACTGGCTTTTTTCTCTTTGTTGAGCTTATCAGCCAGCTGATAAAGTTTATCGGGTGTATCTATCATATAATAAAATCCTTATAGGTGATCATTTACATTCGCTGATGATTTCGGGAACCATCTTGCTGGTTACATTGCCATAGACTTTTTCATTGACCATGACGACCGGCGCCAGACTGCACGCTCCGACACAACGCAATCCGCCGAGCGAGAACTTCTTGTCCTTCGACGTTTCGCCCTCTTCGATATTCAGATAGCGCTTCAGCTCATCCAGCACCGCTCCGGAGCCTTTCACGAAACAGGCGGTTCCGGTGCAGACGTTGATCTTGTACTTGCCCACCGGAGTAGTCGTGAAATAGTGATAGAAACTTATCACCCCGTAGACTTCCGAAAGATGCAGCCTCAGCTTGCCCGCCACAAACAGCTGAACGCTTTCCGGCAGATAGCCGAAAATGTTCTGCGCTTTATGCAGCGACTGAATTAGATACCCGCGGTTCTTTTCTCTGTCATCACCCAGCGGCAGAGAGTCGAGGTACGACTCCAGCAGCGCTTTCTTTTCCGGGAATTGCTCAAGCAAATTGAGCTCTTTGTGAGTCTGGCACGTGCAC
>CAIMFA010000521.1 GCA_903840185.1 uncultured Lentisphaeria bacterium
ACTTTACTTTGAGCAGATTGCAGTATTTCTCCATAAGTTTATGAATTATTCAGGCTAATCAATTAATGTGCGGCACGGCGGGAAAATACCGCCGTGCCGCGAAAATATTACCCCGGTTTCGCAATATCCTTTCTTGCTTTTTTACATAAATAAAAAATATTCTTTTGATATCTTCTTGCTTTTTGTAACTCTAAGGGTTACACTTATTAGTCAGGTAAAGCTGATTTCTATTTTAAGGAAAGACAATGATAAAGAGTTTTAAGCATAAGGGTTTAAAGCTGTACTGGGAGCATAATGACTGGCGCGGAATTCAACATCAGCATGCGCGCAAGTTAAAATTAATTCTCGATTTGCTTGATGCGGCGACAATTATTGATGATGTTGATTTTCCAGGTTCCCGTCTGCATCCGCTGGAACCTAAACAGGACAATATATGGTCGGTGACAGTATCCGGTAACTGGCGGATAGTGTTTAAATTTGAAAATGGCAATGTTTATATTGTCGATTATAAAGACTATCATTAATATATTTTTAACGTCAACGGAGACACATTTATGAATACGACAAAAGAAAAGGTCTTGAACGCAACCATGCGCGCGGCCTGCCCGTCGCATCCTGGCGAAATATTAAAGGAATTGTATTTATCCGGATCGGCAATCAGCATTACTGACTTTGCAGGGGATATCGGAGTATCCCGCAAGGCGGTTTCCGCAATAGTGAACTGCCACAAATCAGTAACTCCGGAAATGGCGATGCGTTTGTCAAAGGCGACGAAGACAACTCCCCAGTTGTGGATGAACCTCCAGGCCAACTACGATCTCTGGCATCTTGCGCACGAAAAGCCGGAAGCTTTTTCCAGCATCAAGCCCCTTGTTTTTGCAATTGCATAATTAAAGCAGTAAGCCTGCGGAGTAAATCCGTAGTTGATCTTCAGGGTTATTTATTTTCCCACTATGATGAAATGGCTTATCTCCAGGGTATTGGTTCCCGCGCCGCTTGCCATTCCTGCCGCGAGCTGCTTCCATGTCGCAGGATTCAGCCGGGTATTCTGCATGCCCATGTGGCCGGGACCGGGTTTCAAATCTTTGAACGGGATATACACCACATGCCATTCCCCGTCGGCGGGAAAAAGATCCCTCATCCAGAAACCGTCAGGCCGGTTCGGGTTCGCCATGATCGCGATATTGCGTCCGGATTTGAGAATCCTCGCACGCAGCAGGAAGCCGGAATCAACCGCCGGATCAACCGGATTCTGCAATGTGAATATGGGATACACCCAGTTATCTCCGTTGCCTGGAAATGTGATATCCATCTTCCAGATATTATTTTCAACCCTGAACTTTGCCTTGCCGCTTTTTGCATTATTCTCTTTCCAGAGATTAAGACTGGTTACCGGCAGCGGCTTTTGACTGCCATGCCGTTTCAGGTGCTCTTCCAGCGTTCCTTCCATCACCATTGGAATTGCCAGCGGCGACGGCTCTATGCCGGTTTCAGTTTTTGCGCTGACAGTTATCATTCTTACATCCGCGATATCCAGATTTTTCGACGCATCGATCTGCCAGCAGACATCGGTGCTTCCCAGCGCGGGAACAGTCACCTGTTCCAGATTTTCACGCTTCCCTCCGGCAGGAAGCTGGAGGGACGGAACAAGCTTTATTACCGCTGAAGAAAGGTTGTGTATCCTGACATTCACCGGCAGAGTTTTTGCGGCTGCTATGGACACGAGATACTGGCTGGCGGACATCCGCAGCGGCGTCTTTGTATTGAGGAACTGCAGGACTACCGGCGAGGAAAGCCTTTTTTGCTTCATTGGATTCCGTCCGACGGCATAAAGCCTGGCGGCGATCGTGTCTGTTTTTAACGACGAGCCAAGCGATGCAATATCAGTCCGGACGTAGACCATGCCGTCTGGAACAGGGATTTTGCCGTCGGCGGCATTCAACTCTCTCCCATCGATCCCGTAAACTTTTTTCACCGGACCGGGAAAGCGTATGTCCGCTTTGGAATTTAACTCGCCGGTATAAAGCATTATGATGCAGTCTCCCGTATTGCCGCCGCCGAAGACTCTGGCGAGTTTAACCTGCTTGTCGAGTCCGCTTACATCGCCAAGATACTTTTTCCCGGCAAACAGACTGATACAGGCCGCATAGCCGGCCATGCTCCGCAGCGGAGTGACTTCCCGTCCCATCATGCCGAAGTTTTTCTCGCCTTCTTCGTAGTAGACATAGACAAACGGAAAGTGCCGCGCGGCGCCGCAGACCATTGTTTCAACTGATTTGGCGGTGATTTCGAGAGCGCTTTTCGCATCCTGATCCAGCGGCGGGCGCGCCGGGCCTTTCACCCAGGCCCATCCGCATTCGGTATGCCACAACGGCATTGATTCTTTACCCAGCGATTTCAGCCAGACGCGGTAGCGGGTAAACATTTCTTCAATCTCCGGCGCCTGGTCATACGAATGCAGGCTGACCGCATCCGAATCGTTCAAAGAGCCGTTTGCGGCGAAAGTGTCGAAGAACGGTCCGGGCGGAGTTTCACCGAAAACTCCGGACACCAGCGGCACTGCCGACTGCCCGCGTTCCATGGCGTAACTCGCCGTCTTGACCAGGGTCGAATACTGATCGGCGGGAATAGATATCAAGTCCGGTTCATTCCAGACTTCAGTGCCGCCCCAAATTTTGCCCCAGCGTTTTACTAGTTCAGTCCAGGCAAGCGCGGTTTCCGCAAGGTTCTGCGGATAAGGGTTTCCATCAACCATTCCCAGATATTTCGCTCTGCCGAATAAAAATTCCAGAACAGGTTCGTTATTTTCAAGATAAATATTCCGCATGCTTTCAGTTGCTCTGTTATTGTCGCCTTCCCAGTTCCATCTGCCCTTGTCCGGATTCACCGCCCCCAGGGACAGCCGTTCACGCGACATTGCAACGCCGCAGCGCTTGAGTATCTTCACCAGGGCTGCCCGTTTTTCAGGATGTTTTTCCAGCCAGGAGAGCGCGGAGTCCATGCAGAAAAAAGGGTCTGCCTGTCCGGCGTAAGGTTCCAGCGCGACGATGCCGAAAGTCTGTTTGGCTTCTGGAAAGGAAATTTCAAAATAGCCGCGGGAAAACACATGGTTGATGGTAACAGTGGAGCCGGACTCCAGTATAGTTTTTCCCTCTTTGAGCTTTTGTCC
>CAIMFA010000522.1 GCA_903840185.1 uncultured Lentisphaeria bacterium
ATGGCGTTCTGGGGGGAAGAATTTTTCAAATCATCCATACCGGCATGTTATTTCATGGCAAAAAGGCAATGCTGGAAATATTCCAGGACATCACCGAACGCGTTAAATCAAAACAGGAACTTATCACCGCCAAAGAGCACGCGGAAGAAAGCGACCGGCTTAAAACGGCGTTTCTGAATAATATTTCTCACGAAATACGCACACCGTTCAACTGCATCCTCGGCTTTCTGGCGTTGCTTGATGATGATACCCTGTCCAGAGATGAAAGGTGTGAGTACGTCAGCATGATCAATCAAGCCGCAGAAAGGCTCATGAACGCAATCAATGATATTGTTGAGATGTCGAAAATTCAGACCGGTCAGGTGAAAATCACATTGATCGAGACCGACATTAATAAACTGGCACGAGATGTGTCTGAGCGGTTTGAACCGCAGGCGAAGATCAAGAATTTGAGTTTTACCTTGAAAAACTCCTTAACCGCTTCTAATTGCAATATAAAGACTGATGACGACAAACTGAATTCCGTGCTGGGTGTTTTAATTAGCAACGCCATAAAGTTTACGAAGGCTGGTTCGATCGAATTAGTGATTCAAAGTAATGATAAGGGTCTGGAGTTTTCTGTCAAAGACACCGGCATAGGAATCCCTGAAGACAAGCGGCATAGAATTTTTAAACAATTTATGCAGGCGGATGTTTCCAATACCCGTAAATTTGAAGGTTCAGGGTTAGGGCTTTCCATCGCGAAAGCTTATGTTGAAATGCTGGGCGGGAGCATCGGTTTTGAAAGCCAGGAAGGCCGCGGTTCCACATTCCACTTTACGATTCCGGCGGCAAAAGACGAGTCAAAAATTATCGCCATCCCTGCAGCCACGGCGACAACTACCCGGATTTCCTCAAAAATCCTGGTGGCTGAAGACGATGAGGTCAACTTCGAATACATTAACGCGATTCTGACCAGAGCCGGCTATGAGGTATTATGTGCGCGGACAGGCGCGGAGGCTGTTGATATCTGCCGCAGTAATCCTGATATCGGCACAATTTTCATGGACATAAAAATGCCGGTCATGGATGGCTACATTGCGACTCGTGAAATCCGCAAGTTCAATCCATCGATTCCGATTATCGCGATTACCGCATATGCCGAGACCGGCGACCGGAAGAAATGTCTGGAAGCCGGGATGAATGATTTTGCGTCAAAGCCTGTAACGCCGCGGGATATGATGGAAGTGCTGGATAAATGGCTGTCCAGAGAGAATTCAGTATAAGACCGGAAGTTTTAGAATGAACGCAGAATGAAACGTGGTTCCGTTTTTTTAAAGCCATTTAAAATGCTCATCTTCGTTTAACATCATCACAGTGCAGTATAAACGGGAAAAACAGGATGCATAAAATTAGTTTTCCTCTGCACTTCGCGCGCAGGTTTGGTGAACAGCAAGCGGCCAAGTATGACTATTGGCGGCATGTGTGAAAGTTCACAGGTTACAAAAATGCAATACAGGGATTTTGCATGAATCATAAGGATGACAAGACCGATGGATTGATCGTGGCTGCCAGCCGTCGCGGCGGCTGGCTGGTCATGCTGTTGCTGCTGACCGGCCTGATTCTTACCGCCATCGCAACCCGTTTTACGAAATCCGATGAAGATGCTGCGGATGCAAGAGAGTTCGACTTCGCCTGCAAGGAAATAGAAGGCAAGATACTTGACCGTCTCAACGCCCATGAGCAGATATTACGCAGCGGGGCAGCGTTTTACGAACAGTCTGGAATTGTTAACCGCCAGAAATGGCGTCAGTTTACCGAACGTCAGAAGGTTGAACAGCAGCTTCCCGGTATTCAAGGTATCGGGCTCGCGCTGCTTATTCCACGCCAGAAACTGGCACAACATATTCAGGAAATTCGTTCGGAAGGCTTTCCGTCGTACCGGGTGCGGCCTGAAGGCGAACGGGACGTATATTCATCAATCATCTATCTTGAACCTTTCACGAACCGCAATCTCCGTGCTTTCGGCTACGATATGCTGAGCGAACCGGTGCGCCGGGCGGCAATGGAACGGGCACGTGATCATGACGCCGCCGCACTTTCCGGCAAGGTGATTCTGGTGCAGGAGACAGACAAGGATGTTCAGGCAGGAACATTGATGTATGTGCCGGTTTATCGCACCGGCATGCCCTGTGAAACGGCTGTTCAAAGGCGCTCCGCGCTTATCGGCTGGGTCTACAGCCCCTACCGGATGAATGATCTAATGCGTGGTATACTGGGAAGATGGGATATAGCCAGCGACCAGCGTATCCGCCTGGAAATATTCGACGGCAGACAGGCGGCTGCAGATGCCATGCTTTACGACAGCCAGCCCGCGAATTCACGGCAGACAGCTAATGCATCGGAATTGACTTTGCAACGCCAGATTCTGTCGTCCGGGCGTCAATGGACTCTGCTCTTTACAAAAACAGGCGGTCATGCATCATATATGGAATACAGCAAGGTATGGCTTGTGCTGTTTGGAGGGACGCTTACCACGCTGTTGCTGTCCGGATTGTTTTTCAACCTTTACAACACCCGGTTCAAAGCCCGTCAACTGGCCGGGCGGCTGACGGCGGACTTGCAGCATGTCACAACCCGTCTGGAGCTGGCGGCCGGGGCTGGAGGAGTCGGTATATGGGATTATGAAGTGCCCAATAATAAACTGATATGGGATGACCAGATGTTCCGGCTGTATGGAATCACCGCAGCCCAGTTCAGCGGGGCCTACGAGGCCTGGACGGCAGGAGTCCACCCGGAAGACCGGGAGCGTGGTGACAAGGAAATACAGATGGCAATCAGCGGGGAAAAGGAATTTGACACAGAGTTCCGCGTGCTCTGGCCTGACGGGAGTACTCACCACATCCGCGCCATGGCTTGCGTACAGCGGAATGCCGCAGGAGAGGCTGAGCGCGTGATTGGCACGAACTGGGATATCACCGGGCTTAAGCAGGCCGAGGATGCGTTATCCCGGCAGACCGCACTGCTTTCCAATCTGCTGGACTCAATCCCGGACATTGTGTTCTTTAAAGACCTTGAAGGGGTCTATCTTGGCTGCAATCCGCTTTTTGCAGCGTTTGCGGGCAAAACCCGCGAGGAGATTATCGGACACACGGACTATGATCTATTCCGGAAAGATGTCGCGGACGCTTTCCGCGAATATGACGGCATGGTGATAGTGGAGAACAAGGCCCGCCATAATGAGGAATGGATAGACTATCCCGACAGCAGACGGGTGCTGATAGATACCTTGAAAGCACCGCTGACCACTCAGGACGGCAGAGTTATCGGCACGCTTGGCATCAGTCGCGACATCACCGATAAAAAGCATGCCGAAGCAGCTTTTAGAGAAAGCGCTTTGCAGAAAAGCGTAAGTGAAAATCTGAAGTCGATCATTGACAATATTCCCGGCACAGTATACCGGATATCACAGGATGATACCATTAAGTGCTTATCCGTAAATAAAAGTTGAAATATTAAAAATTTGTGTCATTTTATTCTTCTAAAAGGAAGTACATAATGGCAAAGATCAAATCATGGGAAGTTTCTGATGCGTTTTGG
>CAIMFA010000523.1 GCA_903840185.1 uncultured Lentisphaeria bacterium
ATATCTCCACAAAGCAGTAGGGGCAGTTCTTACGGTTGCAGCGCAGGCCGAGGATCTTGCCTATGCAAGGGGGGCAGATTGGCTCGCGGCAGCAGGACATTTCTAGGATGGCCTCGCACGAATCGCAGATTAGGCAGGCGGCGCTTCCCGGGACCGCCAATCTCCGCATTGGCATGATGCTGCGCCAATCGAAAAAAAAAACGAAAGGCGGTATTAACAGGGATGGACAAGATATACAGGACTGTACGAAAAGACAGAAAAGCCGGAATACGGAATGGACAAAGCCGGTACGGAGACCGGCGTTCCCGGGCTTAAATCCGAAACGGTGGCGTCAGCCTCTCCGAAAGAATATGAACGGAGTAGCTATTCCAAAAATAACCTTATACTCTTAAAAACAAAGAGACTAAACCGGCCGGTCAGATTCTTTTTAAGAAACAGATTTGACTGGTATTGAAATTATGTCTTTAGTTTTATTTGACATATAAAAGCATATCTTTGGCATTTCCTTCAGATATTTAATCCTGTAGTATATAAGCAGTAAATAAAATTAAAAGGAGCTATCATTCAATGTTTAATTCATCCGTTATCGCAGAAGAGTTTTCGTCCAGAATTCAGAAAGTGCAAAAGTTATTGCAAAATGACCAGCGGGATGGCGTTCTGGTGTTTTCCACTGAAAGCGAACCTTACGGGGTTCGTTATTTTGCCGACTATTGGCCCAGCTTTGAGACGACCGGAGTATTGATTCCGCGCGAAGGCGAAGTTTCGTTACTCATCGGGCCTGAAAGTTTGACTTATGCCAAAGGACACTCGAAAGTAAAGAATATCATTCGCATGAAAGATTTCCGTGAATCTTCACAACCGGACTATCCAGGCTCCAAACTCGCGACCTGGGAAGACGTTTTGTCACAGCATAAAATAAAGAAACTAGGTATTGCCGGCTGGCACATGTTCCCTTATGCAATTATGCATAATCTCGAAGCGGTAATCTCTAAAACTAACATCTCCGACGCCGACCAGCTTATCCGTCAGGTTACGCTTAAAAAAAGTCCGGTTGAGCAAGCCTGTCTGCGCAAAGCGGCTAAAATATCGGAATTAGGCTTTAAAGCGGTTTTAGAGCAAATCCGTCCAGGTATGACGGAAATTCAACTGGCAGGGATCGCTGCCGGGGCCATGCTGGCTAACGGCGCCGAAGCCACCGGATACCCGATCTGGTGCTGCAGCGGCCCCAATTCAATCCAAGCGATCAGCCGTCCCACTCATCGCAAGGTGAAAAGAGGCGAAATCATTCATTTCAGTGTCGGCGCCAAAGTGGAAGGCTACAGTGCCAGTCTCGGACGCCCGGTGGTTTTAGGCAAATGCCCGGCGGAAACCAGAAAATTTCTTCAAGTCGGGTTAGATGCCGAAAATATGACTATTGATTTAATGCAGGCAGGCACTCCCGCCTCTGAAGTCGCTAAGCAGGTTCATGCCGCCATCACTAATCGCGGGTATGGAAAAGCCATCCTTTACGGTCCGGCGCATGGCTGCGGTCAAATGGAGTGTGAATACCCTTTCATTGAAACATCATCTCAATTTACTCTGGAAGAAAATATGACCTTTATGGTGGATATTTTCCTGGCTCAGGACACGATGGGTTTTCGTTTTGAGGACGGAGTAATCATCCGTAAAGGAGCGCCAGAAGTACTTTCCAGCTATAAGCGCAAGTTGAATATTCTGGAGGTCTAAAGTGATTATTGATATCCATGGACACCTGGGAAATATTAACCAGGCGCCATTCTGGGCGGCGGATGCACCCGATCTGGAGGCTCATTGCGCGGAAGCTAAAGTGGATTTGCTGTGCGTATCTTCCGCCCGGTCATTAATGTATGACACGGTTGAGGGAAATAATGAACTGGATTCAGCGCTCAAAAAGAGTCATAAACTCTTAGGATATGTCGTAGTTAATCCCGTTTTCCCGGAGACGATCAATGAGTTGCAGCGCTTAAAGGACAATCCTAAATTCCGCGGCGTCAAAGTACATCCGGATTATCACGGTTATAACTTATCCTCGCCGGCAGTATTGAAATTCCTCGACCTGGTGGCGGAACAAACCGGGCTGATGCTTTTCCATGTCTCATGCATGCCTGGGACCGGCTTTGCGCCGGCGCTGGAGGTGGCGCAGTTTGCTAAACGCCATCCAAAAACAAATTTTATCCTGGCTCACATGGCC
>CAIMFA010000524.1 GCA_903840185.1 uncultured Lentisphaeria bacterium
CCGGCATTTTCAGTTCCTTTCTCAATTTTCTTGATAGAGTCGCTGACAGCTTCGGTCAACTGCGCAAAGATAGACCTGGTATTCACCGTGACCGCAACCACCAGCTGAGATTTCTTGGTGGATTCGGATTCCGTGGAGAACAGCCAGCCCAGTCCCGGAAGCTCTCTCAGGAATGGAACCCCGGTAACGCTGCGGACGACGGTTTCCTTGTTGATACCGCCGATGACAAAACGATTACCCTTGTTGCCGATCTGAATATCAGTATTGATGGTATCACTGTTCGCAATACGCGGATCGCCGCTGGACTTCCAGCCGATCAGGCTGCTGTTGTTAATGGTTACCTTGAGGTCGGTCGCTTCCTGGCAGATTTGCGGCTGCACGGTCATGACGAATCCGAACGCGCCGCTGGGCAGAGTGTTGATCGTCGGTCCTTTGGCAACATTAATATCATCTATCCATGGCTGAGCAACCCAGTTCGTATCAGTAACGCCTGTAACCGGGTTAAACGCGCCGACATTCTTGTACAGCGTGAAGTTGTCAGCGGTAGTCTGCAGGCCGAGGTCGCCGGGAGAATAAAAGTCCGCGCCGATTGACGCAAGCTGGTATCTGGTGACTCCGCCCGACGAGATTTTAACTGCACTGACGCTGGTTGCTGTTGTCGCAGGCAATGCAAACTTGATTGTCTCTCCATTATTATCGGCTTTGAAGTAGTAATCGTTAAGAGCCGGAACAGCAGGTTTTGTTCCATATACTTTGCTGCCGACCGGCGCTGTAACATACTGCGCCAGAGTTTTGTCATTACTGGGAACGTACTGGTCGTAAAATACCCGGGTGGTGGCGTTGATTATCGCCGTCTCGTTGTTTTTTACCAGCACGTTGCCGGAATTCTTAACTTTCGCCTTGCCCTTGGATACCAGAAAATCCAGATATTTGGAGTTCCATTTGGGATTGACGTTAAAGAACTGTGTCTTGTTCGAGCCGTTTTGATCAATGCCGCCTGCCCATGTGGATGCCCAGTTGCTGCGGTACCGTCCGCCCACGGAAAGCAGATCCATACCTTCATTGTTCTTCCAGTCCTGAAAGTCAGCGCCGATTTTGCCGTCGTTTTCGGCATATATTTCATAAAGCGTGAACTTGATTTCAGCCTGAAGTATCGGCTGGTCATAATATTGCAGCATGCTGTCTATCGCCTTCTTGCTCCATGCCGGAACCACAATGAAAAGCGCGTTAAGGCTTTCCTCAACCAGGATAATGTCTCTTCCCTGCTGCAGTTCCCAGGATGAATCCATCGCATAGAACGGAACACCGGTGGCGGCAGGGTTATAGGTGGTAGTAGCGCCGACATTAGTAACCAGTGTTTTTAACTCGTTGGCGCTGCGGTATTTCGGGAAATACACATAACGCGTGGTGCCGGATGAATTGATAAGCTTCGGCTGGTCCAGTGTCTTCACAATTTCATCGATGCCCTGGCCGTTATCCTGCGGACCAAAACGGTCTGCTTCAGCAGATACGATCAGGTACCTTGCGCCGTTATTGTATCTGATTACTTCAACATAGGTATTATCCTGAGTAATCTTTTTCGAACGCACCGCGGAAATAATTAACGGTCGCAGTTCGTAAATGTCAGCGTACTTTATTTCATACACTTTGGTTACGACATACGGGTCAGTGTTGTTCCGGATAAAATGCACCTTGTCGGTATCGTTTTCCAGATTCAAGCGGATTTGCGGCTGGATCGCCGTCTGCCCGTATGGCTGGGTCGCGTTGTTATTGTTAGACTTGACCTGCTCGGAAGGCACCGGCGACTGGCCGTGCACATTTACGGCGGCCGCAGTCAATATGCCTGCAATGGCTGGTATTACATATTTGAAATTCATAAGTTAGTTCTCCTTTCTTATTTTTCGTTAAATGTCTGGATAGCCGGAAAATCTGTTTCGGTAAGCAGTTTGCCAGTCCATTTTTCGTAACCGTCTTCGGGATGCACCAGGCGGCCGGAGACTGTCACGAACAGCTTGGTGTCCGAATCAATAGTCGTCGTCGTGCTGAACAGATATTTGAGATACGGAATATCCGACAGGAAAGGCATGCCGATAGTCTGCTCGACCTTCTGCGTCTGATTGAAAACCCCGAGCAAATGCTCGCCTTGGAGTTCAAACGTCAGATTTGAAGTAATGGCGCTGCTTTCCGTCAATTCCGTGCCGCGATTGTTACGTTCAACCACATTGTTGATACTCAAAGTGTATCCAAGCTGGATAGTACCGGTCAGATTTTTATACGTCGTCTGATCGAATGCGTCGCCTTTGTAAACCTGATCGACTTCGCCAAGGGCGGTAAAGCAGATGACCGGCCTGCTTACTGCAAGCGAAAAATCGGCATTACTGCCAACTGTTACGGCGGTTTTGTCGTTAACGTCCTTTTCGATGTTCTGGAACTGCGGCGAGATTTTGACACTATAAGTATTTAAGTAGTTGTTGGCTACTGTCAGGGTGCCGGCCGAAGAGACTTTGGCCAGTCCGCCCTGCGACAGTACTCTGACGAAACTCAAGTCGAACTGCGGCGCGGTAAAGAACCCGCCATAGGAAAACGAAGAGAACTGATTCGCATTGGACAGAAATTTCTCGACGGTCTGAAAATTCACGGATTCAAGCCCGGCCTGAAAGATGTTCAACCCGGGTCCGTTTTTCCAGGCCAGATAATCCAGTCCGATATCGTCCAGCAC
>CAIMFA010000525.1 GCA_903840185.1 uncultured Lentisphaeria bacterium
AGGCGGGACCGGTTATTGGATATTCTGTTCAAAATTCCTTAGCTTGATAGCTATGCGGCTGACCCTACCCAAATCCTGTCTATCCTGTTCATCCCTGTTAAACCTTTTGGTTGCGGCTTTTGCACCGGTCGGCGGCATCGTAGAAATCCTGACAGATCTGCGACGTATTATGGCTGACGCTGCCTTTACGCTGCAACGGGATGTGCACTACCACCGGGTTGAACCGGTCGCAAAGACGGATTTCCACCGGCAGATAAAAATATGCGCCGGTGAAGTCGCCGGGAATGAGCGTCATTGCGACTGCGGCAATATGTGAGTGTTTAACCGTGAAAACGCATTCGGCGGCTGGTTGCGCCATCCATCCATCCGGCAGCAGCAGCTTGAACGATCCAACTTTTTCGATAAACCGGACATGGCTCATTTTCAGCGTCAGTTTCTTGCTTTCACCCGGCACGACTTCCGATCCGTTGTCGTAATCGACGGAGAATCTGCCATAGGGGAGATCGAAAGTCAGTTCATATGGCGATTTGCTCCAGATTCTTTTAATCACCGGCTCGGAATTTAAAAGTTTTTCGCGATATTCGGCCGTAATATTCTCCGGCAGAGGAACAATCTGCGGCAGGGTCGGGTTTTCCCGCTGCGCGGCCAGCGCCAGTTTGACGGCGCGGTCAGTCAGTTCATCCAGCGTTTTTGGCAGATCGCAGAGATTGTTTCTGCCATAGGTGTCGATCGAGCAGGTCTGAATGCTTTCGCCGATCGGCTTGATCCATTCTTCCGGAATGCCTGAACGTCCCATGACAATGCCCAGGATAGCGCCGACAGTGCCGGCGGTGCAGTCGGTATCATCGCCGCAGTTGTTGGCCAGGCAGACGCTTTTGCCGAAGTCGCCTTCGCCGTAGAGCAGGCCGATGATTACGAACCCGATATTAGCCGGGGCCTGGAACCAGCCGAGGTCCGCGCTGTCTTTGACCATGGCTTCGCGGGCGGTCAGGAAGTCGATGCCCTTGTCATAGGACTCGCAGGCGAGTTTGACGCTGCGGGCGATGCGGCATCCGGCGGGAATGCGCGACAGCCCGATCCTGATGATTTCGCGGATGTCGCTGACGATAAACGCCGCCGACTCCATGGTCGCGGTGAAGATTTCCGCGTAAATACCTTCGCCGCAATGGTCGCAGCACGAATCGAAATAGGCAAACTGAGCCGCTTCGTCGGGCGAGCCGGGGAATATGCATGCCCAGATTTCCGAACGTATCCAGGCTCCGTTGCTGTATTTCCAGATATCGTTATTGCATGAGCCGGATAGCGGCGGAACCAGTCCGTTGCGGATATTTGCCTTGCAGATGCCGTATTCGTTCCACGGTCCGGTGATGTTAGTGAGCCAGTATTCTCCCAGTATCCGCTCGTTCAAGTGATAGATGCCGTTCTCTTCGGCGGCGAGCAGCCAGATCAGCTGTAAATCCAGATCGTCGTTGGGAGCGGGCTTGCCGCCCAGTTCCTGGGTGTAAAATGTGGCATGATTGACTTCGCGCTGCCCTTCGAACGGCGCTCCGATGGTGCCCCCGATGTTTTTGCCGGTCCAGCAGCCGAGGACTTTGTCGCGATACGTTTCCAGATTGATTTGCTGAGCGGATGGAACAGAAGTGTCGTACATTTTAAAAAAACCTTTCTTTCATGGAAATACTATTTCAAAAAACGGGGTTACATACTTTAGTTTACCAGTATCAAGTGTCAAGGCGATATTGTCATCTTTAAAATTGCCAGAGATCGGGAGTTAGGACTGATAGGACTGATAGGGGTTTTCCTAACACCTAACACCTAACTTCTAACACCTGACTGACTTACATGTCTTTTGGGTTGCTGGCAAACCCCGCCTTGAGTTAAACCGTTCTGATCCATACCGCCATTTCGGACGGGCCGCGATTCTGCCATAGACAGTAGGGGATCGCGGTAAAAGTTGTTTCTGCTTTTGCCGGAATCCCGCTGAAATAGAGATCGGCAGACGCTTCCGGATTTTCTATAAACGCACTGCCGGTGATCGCAATAGCTCCGGGGGTAATAGAATCGATGGCTTTAAGCTTAAAATCCTGCTGTTCAGGAATGATTATACTGCCAAGCGGAGCCTTATTATCAATGCTTTCCAGGCAATATACCAGCGGACCGCGCTGCAAGGCGATTCTGCCGGAATTGTAACTGACTTCCGGATGGCAGTGGAGCGCGGTTACCGGCATCGCCAGTTTTATCTCGATTTTATCGTCTTTCCGCCATTCGCGGCTGATCTTGACGTAACCGTTTTCAGTCGTGTTATTTGAAACTTGTCCGTTGACTTTAACCGTGATCTCCGGAGACCATGCTGGAACGCGCAGGCCAAGGGTGAATTTTCCGGTTGTTGCTTCCTGAAGCCGGATGTTGATATCACCGTCCCACGGGTAGCTGCTTTCGACTTGCAGTTTTACCCTGCCGGTTCCGAGGTTGAATTCCGCTTCGCCGGCCGCGTAAATATTGATCATGAGTTCGTTTGCGCCGATGGAATACAGATAACTGCCCATTACCGGCAGAAAACGGCAGAGGTTGGTCGGGCAGCAGGAACAGCCGAACCATGGCTGCCGCACCGCCTTGACGTGGCCGGCTTCAATGAAATGTCCGGTCACCTCCAGCGGATTGGCATAAAAGAACTTATCGCCTTCCAGCGAAATTCCGGCGAGCAGTCCGTTATAAAGCGCCCGTTCCAGGACATCCATGAATTTGCCATCGCCGGTGAGGTTGAACATGCGGGAGGCGAACATCACCAGGCCGATATCGGCACAGGTTTCGGCGTAGGCCGAATCATTCGGCAGATGGTAATCAAGCGTAAATACCTCTTCGATTCTTGACGAACCGATCCCGCCGGTGACATACATGCGTTTTGAAGTGAGATTATCCCATATTTTATTACACGCATCAAGCCGGCTTCTGTCGCCGGTTTCGGCGGCGATATCCGCCATGGCGCTGTAAAGATAAACCGCCCGCACTGCATGCCCCTCAGCTTTGTCCTGTTCCCGAACCGGTTTATGGGCTTGAAATACAATCATTCGCTCAGGGTAAGCGCCGGTTTTGTTCCGCTTGTTTTCCTCCAGAAAGTAATTCGGCTCCTGTCCGCGCTGGTCAACAAAATACTTCGCCAGATTCAGGTAGCGCTGATTGCCGGTCACCCGGAAAAGCTTGACCAGCGCCAGTTCTATTTCTTCATGTCCGCAATAGCCTTTGAGTTTATTTTCCTCCGGCCCGAAAATGCTGTCGATATAATCGGCATAACGGCACATTGCGTCCAGCAGTTTCCGCTTACCGGTGGCCTGAAAATAGGCAACGGCGGCTTCGATGAGATGTCCGGCACAGTAAAGCTCGTGATTCGTGTATAAATTTTTAAAACGCAGTTCCGGCTGGATACCGGAGAAGTAACTGTTTAAATATCCGTCCGGCTGCTGCGCGGAAACAATCAGGTCGATCAAGGCATCAGCGGTTTTCTCCAGTTCCGGATCGGATTTTCCGGCGGCAACATAGGCCATGCCTTCCAGCACTTTCGCCACATCCGAATCCCAGAATATGTGCGGCCGGTTCGGCATGCCTTCTTTCCAGTCAAGCTTGAATGCATCAATTCTGCCGGTTTCCTGGCAGCGTTTATAAGAATACGGTACCGTCACCTGCCGGTTGGCGGCCATCCGCGGCGACAGGAATTTATCCTGAACTGTCACTTCCTGAATTTCAGCATTTCTATATTTTCTCATCATGCATATCCTTTTAATTTAGCCTGAATAATTCATTAACTTATGGCAAAATACTGCAATCTGCTCAAAGTAAAAGTCTTTACCGATGTCCTCGCCGTAGCGCTGCTACGACTGCGGCATCGCCAAAATCTTTCTTTTTGAGCATATTTTCGTCTTTCATCCATTTTTCATGAATAATCCAGGTTAGAGTGAATAACCTGTGATAAGATTATAATTCGTTTGAATTATAATAACAAGGAGACAAATTAATATAAAATAGAGACAATTCATAGGTTGTAAAAATGGCGACACTTTTTGATGCGCTCAATGGAGGATTGTTTGTTTCAAGGGGGCAGGGGATTCATCCCGTCCGGAAGATTGATTCTTTTGAGATCATCTTTGTCGTCAGCGGCCAGCTTGGAATATTCGAGGAAAATACAAATTTCATTGTCAACCAGAATGAGCGGCTGTTGCTTTTTCCGGGACGCCGGCATGGCGGAACAATCGAATACTCTCCTGATCTGTCTTTCTTCTGGGTGCATTTCCGTTGCGGTTCCGAAGGCCTGGCAGTCATCAATAAACTGCAGCAGTACGATGGAATAGCGCGGCCGGAAAAACTGACCAACTGGTTCCGGTTATTGCTGGACGAACAGGAACTGTCAAAGCCCGACAAAACCCAGCTGGATCTGATCATGAATCTGATTGTAATTGAATGCGGCCTGGTCAAAGAGCCCGGAGCCAATGTTCTGCTGGCGCTGGCAACGGAAACCCGCAATTATATTAAATTGTCATTCGCCACCGATATCAGCACCTCCATGATTGCGGATGAACTCGGCTGCAATCCGGATTACCTGGGCCAGATTTTCAAGCAGTGCTTCCGCAGGACGATATCCGAAGAACTGAATCAAGTCCGGATCAAACACGCGGAGAAGCTGTTGTTGACCACCAAGAAACATATCAATGAAATAATCCATGAATCCGGTTTTAATGACGCGGCATATTTCCGCCGCCGTTTCCGGCGATATTTTAAAATGACTCCGGGGCAGTACCGTAAACTCCATGCCGGATACCATCTTAACACAGAGTAGCAAGGTAAAATATTCCGGCTGATAAAAGGACTAATTTTAATAAGCGTGTAACTTGCATGTTTAAAAATTATAGTTATTATGTATGGTATACTGTTTGCAGTTGATATTTAAGTAACTAACAGAGGTGTAATTATGAAAATTGATCAGGTGAATCTGCCGGATTTACGGGTGGCCGGCGTCAGGAAAGTCGGGCCTTACGGTCCGAATGTCGGACA